>JAZRJJ010000021.1:0-10238 GCA_045645705.1 Alistipes sp.
CGTGCAGCCAATACCTTACGGCCATTGGCAGTAGCCATTCTCTGACGGAAACCGTGCTTGTTGATGCGCTTACGGCGAGAAGGCTGATAAGTTCTTTTCATTGCCATAGTACTATCTGTTTTTTATTGTTTTGTCCTACAAATAAACGCGTTTAGTGCTTCTTTTGCGAGGTGCAAAGGTACAACCTTTTTTTATAATTGCAAATAAAACTCGAAAAAAATCAACATTTTCCTCGATTATCGCACTTTATCACACCTCTACGCGACACTATTTCGCGCTGATTAATCCTCGAAGAGGTTGATTTCGCCACGCTCAACCTTGCCGTGCATGGCGGCCAACTCACCTATCGCGGGCGAGATTACGGCCAGCGTATCCTCGATTGCTCGCTCGCCACCACCCTTGATGCGGTAGAGCATCGCGGCATACAAGGCGCGGAAGCATAGCTCCGTGTCGCTAATCTCGTCGTTATCGAGGATTGTGCGTAGGCGTGGCAACTCCGCAGCGAGGCGCGCATATGTCACACGGTAGTGCTCACCCACGGGGAGTTTCATCAGCTGCAAGTGGAGGTTATGCAAGTCGGCAACAAGGTGCAGCGTATGGTCGATATGACCCTTCTCCTCTTTGCCCTCCTTGCGCAGGAGTTCCACAATCTGCATATACCAGTTAAAGATATTCTCCTTCTGCTGCTCGTCGGCACCCTCCACTCGCGCTACAAGAGTCGAATAGATGGCCTCGGGGCTAAACTGCAAGGCACGCAACAGATCCTCAATCTGCCACAAGTAGAGGATATACTCTGCGATATTCTCTCTACGTTTCTGCAATGCTATAAGCATATTAATTAATATTATATAGGTTTACGATTACAGCCAGTCGTTGGCGTTAAAGGTGCTCTTTGGCGCGTTGGGCACATTTTCGAAATAGGTGAAGCCTGTCAACTCCTCGAGCTCCTCAATCGAGATTATATCCTTCGTCTGGGGCTGGTGACCCTTGTCCTGTTCGTGGCAGATTACGAAGGCTGCACACTGCAACTCCGATGCCGAGCAATCCTTGACGCTCTTACCCGAATTACCGCTCTTTGTGCGGAGCAAAGCGTAGTAGAACATCGTGGGACGCGACACATCCGTGCGGCCACCAAACGATATCTTTTTGGGCTCTCCTGTGTTACCATAAGCATCGGTGTATCTGTCGAAGTAGCAACCGATTACCGTGTAGAGCGTATCGGCACATACTAGGCCGTCTACATGGTCCTCGAGGTTGTTCCATGCGCCACCACCCGTGTTAAATGTGTCGGAGTACTGGGGTGCAATGTTCGAGAAGTAGAAGACCTGCTTGTTGGTCTCGGTAGAGGATGTACGCTCCGCCGAGCCAAGCATATGACCATTGTTACAACCGCTATCGGCATCCTTGCGCACATACTGTATATCCGCAGGAATATAGGGGTCCTGCGTGTAGGCATTGGTACGATTTGCCGAGCCGCTATACATCGCGTGGCGGGGTGCTGCCACCCACACGGGGCAGTGGTGCTCCGACGAGAAGCATACGGAGTAGTTACGCGCCTTGGCATTGCGCTGCGCGTTCTGCTCCGAGCCACCGCAGATGTGGTGCGCGTAGTAGTATGTCGTGTTGTTGTCGTCGCGGCCATCGCGGTTGGCATCGACCTCTATGGGCAACTCAAACCATCCCGCGCGATAGGTAGAACCCTCCGTAGGCTCTGGCTCAGGTTCGGGTTCGGGTTCTGGCTCAGGTTCTGGCTCGGGCTCAGGTTCGGGTTCGGGAGTTGGGTCGGGCTCCTCGCTGACACTCAATGTCTTGAATGAACCACCCTCGAGCAACCAGCTATCGCCATTAGCATAGACGATGATGCTATACTCATAGGCCGTAGCGGGCTTCAAATCATCAACCGCAACCTCAATCATACGGCCAATATTCGAGGGGTAAATCTCATCCCTGCCGTTTGCGCTTAACACGAAACCCATGCGGTCGACAGCACCATAATTCGATGCGTAGACCGTTGCGGTAAGCGTAGCCGAGGTCTCGGTAACGCCCTCCACACCGTGCTCAATGACACGACAACTAAAAGAGGCCTCCTTCTCGCAAGCAACAGCAACAAAAAGGAGTGCCATAACATAGAATAACCTCTTCATAAACAGGCTCCTATTCTCTATTTTTCGAATCTATCCAGATGGTCACAGGGCCATCGTTCGTAAGTTCAATCTTCATATCTGCGCCAAAGCTTCCCGTAGCCACCTTGCGACCGAGTGCCGCCTCAACCTTGGCGACAAACTCCTCGTACAGGGGCTTCGATATGGCCTCGGGTGCAGCCTTAATCCACGAGGGGCGATTACCCTTCTTGGTCATGGCATGGAGCGTGAACTGACTGACAATCATTACATCGCCCTCGACATCCTGCACCGAGCAGTTCATGACGCCCTCCGCATCGTCGAAGATGCGCAACTGCACGAGCTTCTTCGTGAGCCACTCCAAATCTTCGGCAGTCTCATCGTGACCCACGCCGACAAGGACAACCAGGCCCTTGCCTATCTCGCTAAATACTGCGCCATCAATGTGGCAACGCGCCTCGGTGACGCGCTGTATAAGCAGTCTCATAGACTAATTCTCCGATTGTGCGCACTCGAAGAAATCCCAGAGGCCATCGCCCTTGGGTGTTGGGGCCGTAACGACGATGGGCTTGCCACCTACGGGGTGCAAGAACTCCACGCGGCGCGAGTGCAACGAGATACCGCCATCCTTGTTCGAGCGCTTTGCACCATATTTGAGGTCACCCTTGATTGAGCAACCGATAGCCGAGAGCTGCGCACGAATCTGGTGGTGACGACCCGTCTTGAGGTCTACCTCAACGAGGGTGTAGTTTGTCGAGGCACCCAACACGCGGTAGTCCAGCAACGCCTCCTTGGCATCGCCCTTGGGCTTCTGATAGGCGTGCGAGCGGTTGGTCTTTGCGTTGCGCGCAATCCAGTGGCGCAATGAGCCCTCCTCCTCCGCAGGACGCTCCTCAGTAATTGCCCAGTAGGTCTTCTTGACCTGCTTGTTGCGAATCATCTCGTTGAGACGCGCCAGTGCCTTCGATGTCTTGGCAAATATCACAGCGCCGCTCACGGGGCGGTCGATGCGGTGTGCTACGCCAAGGAACACAGCGCCGGGCTTATGGTCGCGAATCTTAATCATCGCCTTAATCTGATCCTCGATAGCCTCCGTGCCGTCGGGATCGCTCTGCACCAAGTCGCCAACATGCTTGTTGACAACGATAAGGTGATTGTCCTCGTAAAGTATATCTTTGATAGTAAACATATTTCGATAATTAGGTTACAACTTAAACGTGAATGGCAGCAACTTCTCGGCGCTATCTACAACCGTTGCCGAGCCTGCTCCCGACATAATGACACGAATGGGCGAGTTCTGTCTGCGCTCCACATCGACAATAACCTGGCGGCACTGACCGCAAGGATAGCACTCCCTCTCCGATGGCACCGAAGCGATGGCCAACGCCTCGATGGGGTCATTAGCGTAGTTTGCCTCGACGTAGAAGAGCAACGAGCGCTCGGCACACAAACCTGCGGGGTAGACCTCGCTCTCGAAGTTCGAGGCGTGGAGCGTGCGGCCACTCTTAAGGCGCACAGCAGCTCCCACATGGAAGTTTGAGTAGGGGGCATTAGCCGTCTTTGTTGCCTCCTCGGCCTCGGCTACAAGGTTGCGGTCAAGCTCCTCAAGCTCGGCGATAGAGGCGTAGTGCTCATAGCTTATGTCAAGAGTACATTTCATAATAGCTATAATAATATATATTCAGTCCGCAAAGATAGGCAATATTTATGAAATTAAAAAGCATATATGCATATGTTTGGAGTTTTAAAAATTTTTTATTATCTTTGCAAAACGAACATTTTAGCTATGCGTAGATGCTGTCACATACGAATTATGATTGTTGAGGCCATGATGCACGCCTCAATGCACAGCTCTATGCGAATGTGCCGTTAGGCACTACTATATCATCGTATGACCACGGTCGTACATCTCCCCAACCATGCAACCACTGTAGACGATGATGCTTCTCAATGAGGCCTCATCATAGATTAATTACGAATATTTTAGGACTATATAGCCATGAGCAACAGAAAGTTACATTTCGAAACTATACAGATACACGGAGGTTATAAG
Organism: Alistipes sp.; assembly: GCA_045645705.1. Taxonomy (GTDB): domain Bacteria; phylum Bacteroidota; class Bacteroidia; order Bacteroidales; family Rikenellaceae; genus Alistipes. Next base: position 4,174 of record JAZRJJ010000021.1, read on the forward strand.
GTGGACGAATCTTTGGCACGAGGCATCGCCATCCACCCCACTGCCGCATACCACTTCTCATCGTGCGACTATGCCGCTAACCTCTTCACGCTCAGCGAGCCAGGATATATCTACACCCGCCTGCACAACCCCACAACTGCAGCATACGAGGAGCGCATCGCAGCCCTCTATGGTGGCGTGGGTGCTTTGGCTACGGCTTCGGGCATGTCGGCAATCCTGCTCACCGTGACCGCCCTTGCCAAGGCTGGCGAGAACATCGTGGCATCGCCCTACCTCTATGGTGGCACACACAACCAGTTCGTAATCTCGTTGCGCAACGTGGGCATCGAGTGCCGTCTGGCAAAGAGCGACTCGGCGGAGGATATCGCCGCGCTTGTTGACGACAAGACACGCGCCATATTTGCCGAGTCTATGGGTAACCCCACCTGTCGCGTCATCGACATCGAGGCACTCGCCGAGGTGGCACACAAGAACAATATTCCGCTTATTGTCGACAACACCTTTGGTGCAGGCGGCTACCTCTGCAACCCCTTCGAGTGGGGCGCAGACATCATCACCGACTCGGCTACGAAGTGGATTAATGGCCACGGCACAGCCATGGGTGGCATCATCGTCGACAGCGGCAAGTTCGACTGGCGCGCTTCGGGCAAGTTCCCCCAGATTGATGGTCCCTCGGAGGGATACCACGGTCTCAACCTATGTGAGGCATTTGGCAATCAGGCATTTATCGTGAAGTGCCGTGTGGATGGCATGCGCGACTTCGGCTGCTGCCCCTCACCCTTTGATGCCTACCTCATGTTGCTCGGCCTCGAGACCTTGTCGTTGCGCGTGAAGCACGAGGTGGAGTCTACATATCGTTTGGCAGAGTACTGCCGCAACCACCCCAAGGTTAAGAGTGTCAGCTTCGTGGGCTTCGAGGACCACCCCAGCCACGCACTTGCAAAGAAATACTTCCGTCATGGCGCATCGGCCGTAATGACCATCGAGCTTCAGGGCGACCTGGACTCTACCGTAAAGTTTGTCGAGAGCCTCAAACTCTCGGGTAACATGACCATGATTGGCGACTCTATAACCGTCGTTACACACCCCGCCTCAACAACACACAAGCAGCTTTCGGACGAGGCGAAGCGTGCTGCGGGCATCACACCCACACTGCTCCGCATATCGCTCGGCTTGGAGAATGTCGAGGATATAATCGCCGACTACGAGGAGGCACTATCGAAGATTTAGGCTATGGCGCAAGTATATCATCATAGCGAGGCGATAACCCTTGAGTCGGGCGCAGTGCTCCCCGCGGTGGACATCACCTACGACACCTTCGGCACGCTAAACGCGGCAAAGGATAATGTCATTTGGGTGTGTCACGCCCTCACGGCGAACTCCGATGTTGCCGACTGGTGGCCACATACCGTGGAGGAGGGTCGCTTTCTCGACCCCACGCGCTACTTTATCGTATGCGCCAACTTCCTCGGCTCACACTACGGCACAACATCTCCGCTCTCGATAAACCCCTCTACGGGCGAGAAGTACTACTACGACTTTCCGCAGATTACCGTGCGCGACATGGTCAAGTGCCATCAGCTTCTGGCCCGTCACCTCGGCATAGAGCGCGTAAAGCTCCTTATCGGCAGCTCCATTGGCGGCTTCCAGTGTATGGAGTGGGCAATCACGGAGCCAAAGTTCATGGAGTCTGTTGCGCTCATCGCAACTACCACATGCACAGAGCCTTGGGCGGCGGCATTCAACGAGTCGCAGCGCATGGCGATACGCACCGACAGGACATGGGGCGAGCGACGCGACGACGCGGGCATCGACGGCATGGCCGTGGCACGCTCCATAGCCCTCATAAGCTATCGCGGAGGCGCGGCATACAACGCCACACAGCAGGACGAGAACCCCACCGAGGCGAGCTTCACACGACGCGCACACAGCTACCAGCAGTATCAGGGCGAGAAGCTGCGCCGCAGGTTTAACGCCATGTCGTACTACCGCCTGAGCGAGGCTGTCGATTCGCACAACATAGCACGCGGCAGAGGCTCCATCGCCGAGGCACTCTCAAAGATTGAGGCGCGCGCACTTGTGGTGGCAATCAGCTCGGATATACTCTTTCCACCCGAGGCGCACACGCCCATGAGGGAGCATATCCGCGATGTGGAGTACCACCTCATAGAGTCGGAGTTCGGCCACGACGGCTTCCTCGTTGAGCACGAAAAACTAAACACAATAATACAGAATTTTATTAGATAACACCTTAAAATATTGCAGATTATGAAACAGCTTAATATAGGTCTCTTCGGTTTTGGTAACGTTGGACATGGTCTCTACGACGTGCTTAAGCGCATCAACTCGAAAAATGTAAGCATCGTGCGCGCTTGTGTGCGTGACATCCACAAGGAGCGTGGCGATGTGGATGTGGAGTTTACATCAAACCCCGACGACATCTTCAACGACCGCTCAATCAACCTCATCGTCGAGGTTATTGATGACGCGGAGGCGGCATACGACATCGTGAAGCGCGCGCTTAAGATGCGCATACCCGTAGTTTCGGGCAATAAGAAGATGCTCGGCCACCACCTACCCGAGCTTATCGACCTTCAGGAGCAGTACAACACGGCGTTGCTCTACGACGCCTCGGCATGTGGCTCTATCCCCGTTATCCGCAACCTCGAGGAGTACTACGACAACGACCTTCTCTTCTCGGTTAAGGGTATCCTCAACGGCTCGTCGAACTTCATCCTCTCGAAGATTTTCAACGAGAAGATGGGATATAAGGAGGCGTTGAAGCTCGCTCAGGACCTCGGCTTTGCGGAGAGCAACCCAACACTCGACATCGACGGCTGGGACTCGTTGTACAAGCTCATCATTATCACTATGCACGCATTTGGCGTATATGTTGCACCCGAGGAGATTCTCACATACGGCATCTCTACGATGAACGACGCCGACATCCGCTTTGCTCACGAGAAGGAGCGCCGCATCAAGCTCGTGGCTCATGTCGAGAAGGTCGAGGATAAGCTCATCATGTGCGTATTGCCACAGCTCATCTCTCGCAACAAGTACATCTACAGCGTTGAGGATGAGTTCAATGGCGTGGTTATCAAGGGTTTGTTCTACGACAAGCAGTTCATGTTCGGCCGTGGTGCGGGTGGTCACCCCACAGGTTCGGCCGTGTTGAGCGACATCACCGCATGCGGCTACAACTACCGCTACGAGTATAAGAAGCGTAACGATTCGGTATTGCCCCACTACTCATGCGACCACACCTTCCGCGTCTACTTCCGCTATAAGACCGAGGAGCAGCGCAACTTGCTTAGCTTCTCTCATATCCGCGAGCAGTACACATCGGAGGAGTACAACTACATCATCGGTGATGTCAACATCGCAGACATCAAGGCGCACCAGGAGGAGTTGCGCGTTGCGGACTGCTTCGTAGCGGCCTACCCCCTCGACTAAAGCGTTGAGTATAAACGAATAAAGGGATTGTACCAAAAGCACAATCCCTTTATTTTTATGTATATCGACTACCTCAACTGTCGGAACATCTCCCACATCAGTACACCCGCCGAGACAGACACATTTAGCGAGTGCTTGATGCCCACCTGAGGTATCTCGATTGCGCCATCGACAATGTCGGCAATGGCCTGGTCTACGCCATCCACCTCGTTGCCAAAGATAAGGGCATACTTCGCACCCTCCTCCACACGGAAGTCGTTGAGCATCGTCGAGCCCTCAATCTGCTCTATGGCGATGATACGATAGCCATCCGCGCGCAGCTGCTCCACACACTCCAATGTTGTATTGTGGTAGCTCCACGCCACACTCTGCTCCGAGCCGAGCGCCGTCTTGTGTATCTCGCGATTAGGGGGTGTGCAACTAATTCCGCATAGCGCAACGCGCTCAATACCAAAGGCATCGGCGGTGCGGAAGAATGAGCCTACGTTCTGCGCCGAGCGCACATTGTCAAGTACCACGACCACGGGTAGTTTCTCCACCGAGGCATACTCCTCGATTGTTGGGCGGCCAAGCTCCTCGTTAAGTAGTTTTCGCATATATCTAAAGTTTTGATTTATCGGTTGACAGATATATTTTTAAGTAATTTTAATTATTACGCCACAAAAGTAATAAAATATAAAATATTTTTGGTAAATTTGCACCAAATGTTTTCTATTAGGCAACCAATGCGTAGATTTGTAGCATACATACTCCTTATGTTGGCAACCCTCGTTGGGGGGGGGTACGCATACTCTGCGCCAATGTTACTATTGGAGAGTCCGTTGCCAAAGCTGAAACTCGAGGCAGACTTCACCACGCTCTTCGACAATACGGAGTACGCCTCGATGAGGGGCGTAAGTTCGGGGACGCTCTTTGGCGCCCGCCTAACACCCAAGGTGGGCCTTGAGTGGCAGGAGTGGAACAGCCTTATGGTTGGTGCCGATTTGTATCAAGACTTCGGACACAACAAATTCCTCTCGAAGGCGAAGTTGCAACTCTACTACGCCTACCGTTCTCCCGAGGTAAAACTATATGCGGGTATATTTCCCCGTAACGCGATGAAGGGTTTGCGTTCGCCACTATTCTTCGACCCCGCATATTGCTACTACTACAACAGCCTCAGCGGTGTCTTGGCACGCTACGACGATCCAACAAATCCCTCCTATGTGGAGTTCGCAATGGACTATACAGGTATGCGTAGCTTTGATGTGCGTGAATCGTTCGCGATAATGTCGTCGGGCAAGCATAGTTTCTTCAAACGCGGTTGGCTCTCATACGGCTACGACTTCTATATGGGCCACTATGCCAAGGACTACAACCCCGAGACCGTGGATGGCGTTGTGGATAACATTATGCTTACGCCCTATGTTGAGTGGGAGGATGGCGTGCTTACAGAGATTGGTCGTTGGTGGCTCTATATGGATGTGCGCTTGAGCTATATACAGTCATTGCAGCGCGACCGCATCAACGAGAATGTGTGGGAACACCCGTTTGGTGGCGAGCTATTTATAAATTTCGAGTGGAACGGCTTGGAGCTCTCTAACCGCCTCTATGTTGGTAAGGGCTCGCTGCTGACCTACTACAACCGCTACGGCTCTGATGTATATCACGGCATGCCGCTATATCGCACCGACAAGGGCATATACGATGCTATTGCGCTATCGTACAATAGATGGTTTTTCAATCATACCGTGGGTGTTAAGGCGGGTATCACGATGGAGTACGACGGCACGGGCTGGGGCACGCGACAGTGGTTGCAGGTGGATGTGGCGCTTGGCACCAATATCAGCCTAAAGCGCAACCAGGCAATAGAATAAATAAGTAATTAAAACATAAATAACACTATGACAACAGAAGTAACTGAAGTAAAGGAGAAGTCTTTGAACTTCGTAGAAGAGGTTATCGAGGAGGCTATTGCCAAGGGTAAGACACGCGTGCAGACACGCTTCCCACCCGAGCCAAACGGCTACCTCCACATCGGTCACGCCAAGGCCATCTGCATGGACTTCGGCGTTGCGAAGCGCTATGGCGGCGTATGTAACCTCCGCTTCGACGACACAAACCCCACAAAGGAGGATGTGGAGTATGTAGAGGCTATCAAAGAGGATATCAAGTGGCTCGGCTTCGAGTGGGGCGCAGAGTACTACGCTTCGGACTACTTCCAGCAGTTGTGGGACTTCGCCGTGCGCCTCATCAAGCAGGGCAAGGCCTATATCGACGAGCAGACATCCGAGGAGATTGCCGCACAGAAGGGCACACCCACACAAGCGGGAACCGAGAGCCCCTTCCGCAACCGCCCCATCGAGGAGAACCTCGACCTCTTTATGAAGATGACAAATGGAGAGATTGAGGAGGGTAAGATGGTGTTGCGCGCCAAGATTGACATGGCGAGCTCGAACATGCACTTGCGCGACCCTATCATCTACCGCGTTGTCAACCACCCCCACCAACGCACAGGGGACAAGTGGAAGGTCTATGCGATGTAGGACTTTGCACATGGCCAGAGCGACTACTTCGAGGGTGTGACAGACTCGTTGTGTACGCTTGAGTTGGTGGCCCACCGCCCCTTGTAC
>JAZRJJ010000022.1:0-61354 GCA_045645705.1 Alistipes sp.
ATAACATAAGTAAAATAGATAACACTATGAAACTTTTGGAAGGTAAGGTGGCACTCGTAACAGGTGCTGGCCGCGGTATCGGTAAGGCTATCGCTTTGCGCTTTGCACAGGAGGGTGCTAATGTGGCATTCACCGACCTCGCAGTAAACGAGGCTGTTGAGGAGACCGTAAAGGAGATTGAGGCTTTGGGCGTGAAGGTTAAGGCCTACGCCTCTAACGCTGCAAACTTCGACGAGACACACGAGGTTGTTAAGCAGGTTGTCGAGGACTTCGGTCGCATCGACGTGCTCGTGAACAACGCGGGTATCACAAAGGATGGTCTAATGATGCGTATGTCGGAGGCACAGTGGGATGCAGTAATCAACGTGAACCTCAAGTCTGCATTCAACTTCATCCACGCCGTGACTCCCGTTATGGCAAAGCAGCGCGGTGGCTCAATCATCAATATGTCATCTGTAGTGGGCGTAAGCGGCAACGCTGGCCAGTGTAACTACTCGGCATCAAAGGCAGGTATGATAGGCCTCGCAAAGTCTATCGCCAAGGAGATGGGTCCCCGTGGCATCCGTGCTAACTGCATTGCCCCCGGCTTCATCATCACCGAGATGACAAACCAGCTCTCACAGGAGATTAAGGATCAGTGGGCACAGCAGATTCCTATGCGCCGTGGTGGCACACCCGAGGATGTTGCTAACGTAGCATTGTTCCTTGCGTCAGACCTCTCGTCATACGTAAGCGGTCAGACTATCCACTGTTGTGGCGCAATGAACTGCTAATTTGTGGTGAAAAGGGGTCATTCTCGACCTCTCAATCAATAGCCAGAATGGGACGTACGTCAAGTACTACCCATCCTGGCTATTTTCATGTCGAGGCCAAGCCTAACCCCTTTTGACCACAAATTGAATTTATCGAGATAAGGCAGACATCTACTGCCGCTAACAAAAAAGTGCCGTCAATGGGACGTACGCCAAAGTACTACCCATCGACGGCATTTTTGTCGAGCGTTGTATCTGCAGCCTTCTCTCAATAAATTTGTGCATAGGCGGAGATGTTTGCTTTTTTCATGTCAGCGCCACTGCTACACCACTCTCTCAATAAATTCTCGTTTCCGAGTTCTCTCACCTATTAGACATAAATTACCCCTTGCATTTCGTTTTCTCGCAAGTTCTTTGTATATTTGCATGATAAACATTTTGAAAATAACAAAACAACGACTATGAAATACGCAATTATCTCTACCGAGAAGGGTGATATGAAGGCCGAGCTCTATGCTAACGAGACGCCCATCACCGTTGATAACTTCGTGAAGCTCGCCGAGAGCCACTTCTACGACGCCCTCACATTCCACCGCGTGATTCCCGATTTCGTGATTCAGGGCGGCTGTCCATTGGGTACAGGTGCTGGTGGCCCAGGCTACACTATCCCCTGCGAGACACGCGCAGAGCGTCAGTACCACGACCGTGGCGTGCTCTCTATGGCACACCGTGGCCCCAACACTGGTGGCTCGCAGTTCTTCATCTGCCACAACCGCATGAACACACAGCACCTCGATGGCGTGCACACATGCTTTGGTAAGGTGGTTGAGGGCGTGGATGTTATCGACGATATCCGTCCTGGCGACCTCATCCTCTCTATCACTATCGTTGAGGAGTAACGCTTAACAAAAGATGACTATGCCCATGAATGACCTAAAACCCCTATTTGGCGATAGCATACAGGAGCCGCTGTACATAGCGGGACCCTGCAGCGCCGAGAGTCGTGAGCAGCTGCTTGCGGCGGCGAGTGGCGTTGCCAAGGCTGGTGTCGCCATCCTTCGTGCTGGCGTGTGGAAGCCCCGCACCAAGCCTGGGTCGTTCGAGGGCATAGGCAGTCGTGCGCTCGATTGGATGGTGGAGGCGCGCGAGAGGTATGGCCTAAAAATCATCACCGAGGTTGCGACACCCGAACATCTTGAGCTGGCACTCAAGGCGGGCTTGGATGGCGTGTGGATAGGTGCGCGCACCACAACAAACCCCTTCGCCACACAACTTATCGCCGATGCGCTGCAGGGTGTAGATATCGCTGTGCTTGTCAAGAACCCCGTGATTCCCGATGTGGACCTGTGGGTGGGCTCCATCGAGCGTATATATAATAGTGGTGTAAGGCGTATCGCTGCGGTGCACCGTGGCTTCGGCACGCATAACAATAGCCGCTATCGCAATGACCCACACTGGTCGGTGCCCATCGAGTTGCATCGCCGTGTGCCCAACCTGAGCATCCTCTCCGACCCAAGCCATATCGGTGGGCGCAGAGAGCTCGTAGCACCGCTATCGCAGGAGGCCCTCGACCTTGGATTCTCGGGTCTGATGATAGAGTGTCACACCGAGCCTGATGCAGCGCTTAGTGATGCCGCACAGCAGATTACGCCTGCGGTTCTTGCCGATTTGTTGGCTGGTCTGCAGCTGCGCCGCACGCCTGTGGGGCGCGATTCGATAGGTGAATACCGCCTGCATATCGATAGTCTTGACGATCGCATCATCGAACTCCTGGCCGAGCGCATGGATGTGGCGAGGGAGATTGGCGAGTACAAACTTAAGCACGGCATGGCTATTGTGCAGCATGACCGTTACAACGAGATGCTTTTGTCGGTTGAAAGGCGCGCGGAGGCAATTGGTCTAACCAAATCGTTTATCCATCAGATTTTCAGGACTATACACGAAGAATCGGTGCGTCAGCAGATGCAGTTGAAGGAGAGCGAAGCAAAGAATTTGTAATTTTTTTGAAAAAAGTTGCAAAAAAAATTGCAGAATAAAAAAAATGTAGTACCTTTGCACTCGCAATCCAGCAAAATGCGGAAATAGCTCAGTTGGTAGAGCACAACCTTGCCAAGGTTGGGGTCGCGAGTTCGAGTCTCGTTTTCCGCTCAAGATAAGGCAATTGCGCGAGTGATGCCTATCGAGTCAGCGATGACAGTTCTTATATTACTGCGGAAATAGCTCAGTTGGTAGAGCACAACCTTGCCAAGGTTGGGGTCGCGAGTTCGAGTCTCGTTTTCCGCTCAACGAAGAAGCAGTCCAAATGGACTGCTTTTTTTGTTGAGAAAAACCCGCGCTCGCCAGAAGCGACCCCACTCGCCCCTTTCAGGGGTTGGGGGTGCAGATATAATCATAATTAGTTGCCGAATATTAATTGGAAAGTAAAAATAATTGCTAACTTTGTTGGAGTAACTCCAAACTATATCTATGCTATGAAAAGATTTTATCTCGTATTATTGGTTTTGGCATTTGTTGCGTATAGTCCTAAATCGTATGCACAAGAAAAATATAAAGTATATTGTAGTATTATTGGCAACGAGAGTGAGTTGAGGAATGGAATTGTTACCATTTCTATTGACTACGGACAGGATGATCTAAAGAAGAATTATTTAGTCGATGAACAAGGTAATAGACTGAAGTTCAGAACCATGATTTCTGCAATGAATTATATGTCAAAATTAGGGTGGAATTTAGAAGAGACCTCGCATAGTACAGATAAATTACTCGGAGGATTAATATCTGTGTGGATATTGTCAAAAGATGTAAGTAACGATAGCGAGATAACGCAGGGGTTTCAAACAATGTTGATGTTTGAGCAACGAGGAGAGTAAACTAACTTTATTCTTACAGCTTATAATTGATGTTGTACTGTGAGTCAAAATCTCATGGAATAATAGCATTTTACAAAGGAAGAGGAGGGATTTTTTTTAAAATCTCTCCTCTTCTCTATTTCATTAGTACAATGGGGCGTTGTGCTATCGCTTTGTTGAGGCGCGGAGACCCTCGATGACGCTATGGGTGAAGCCCGCGGCCTCCATGGCATTCAAGCCCTTGATGGTCAGGCCTCCAGGCGTTGTCACGCGGTCTATCTCCGCCTCGGGGTGGGTATCGCTTGCAGCAAGGACATCGACTGCACCGCGCAGTGTCTGCATCACGATATGCTTGGCATCGTTGGCGCGTATGCCGAGTTCCACGCCGCCCTCCATAGCTGCGCGTATGTAGCGCATGGCGTAGGCTATACCGCACGAGGCGAGTGATGTGGCGGCGGGCATGGCGCTCTCGTCGATAAGCATCGCTTCGCCAAGCTCGTTGAATATATTGAGCAAGAGGTTGTCCCTCTCGGCTGTTGAGCGTGCCGAAGAGATAAATGTCATGCTGCTAAGTGTCGCGATGGCGGTGTTGGGGATTATGATATATGTTGCGGGGAGTGTGCCGTCGCCCTTGTCGAGCCACTCCGAGAGTTGCGCTATACCCAAGCCACCAACCATGGAGGCAACGGCCTGGCGCGAGTAGTCGAGGTGGGGCTTAAGCTCCTCGAGCACCTCTACAACCTTCCATGGCTTCACGGCAAGGATTACCATATCGGCCTCGCGTGCAACGGTGCAGTTATCGGTCGATGTGTTTATCTCGGGGAATTCGCCTTTGAGAGCCTCAAGTTTGGGTGTTGAGGGGTTTGAGACATAGATGTCTGATGTGGGGATAAGCGTGCCCTTGGCCAATCCGCGCGCCACAGCGCCACCCATATTGCCTGCTCCGATTATAGCTACCTTCATGATTTTGCGTTTTGGGGTTAATAAGTAAATCTTCTACAAAGATAATATGTTTTGGCGAATTTGGCACCGTAAGGAAAAAATCGTTAACTTTGTAGAGATTAATTTTCATCTATAGCATAGAGATATGACACAAGATATACTTGCATATATTACCGAGCAGTTTGCCATTGAGGGTGAGGTTGTTGCAATCGAGGCGCTCGGCGAGGGATTTATCAACGACACCTACATCGTAACTACGGCGGGTAGTGCGCCAGACTATATCCTGCAGCGCAAGAACCATGTCGTGTTCCCCGATGTGCCAGGCATGATGCAGAATATAAAGGCCGTGACCGAGCATATCAAGGCGAAAGTCGAGGACCCCATGCGCGAGACGCTGACCATCGTTCCCGCGAGGGATGGTGAGCTCTACGTGAAGGAGGGCGAGAACTATTGGGCCATGTGCCTCTACATCCCCGACACGGTGACCTACGACCGTGCGGACTCTCGCGAGTTGGCCTTTCAGGGTGGCGTGGGCATAGGTCGCTTTCAGGCTCTGTTGGCCGATTTCACCGCGCCGCTAAACGAAACAATCAAGGGTTTTCATAACATACGCTGGCGCTTTGAGCAGTGGGATAGGGTCATCGCGGCCGACCCCGTGGGGCGCGTAAAGGAGGTGCAGAAGGAGATAGCATGGATTGAGGCACGCAGAGAGGAGATGCTCGCCTTCTGGGCGAAGGTGGAGTCGGGCGAGATACCCATGCGCGTGACGCATAACGACACGAAGATTAGCAACATACTCTTCGACAAGGCCTCGGGTAAGGTGTTGTGTGCCATAGACTTGGATACAGTGATGAGCTCCACATCGCTCAACGACTTTGGCGACGCTATACGCTCCTATACAAACACGGGTGCGGAGGATGATAAGTGCCTCGACAATGTGGAGATGAGCATAGGTATGTTCCGTGCCTATGCCGAGGGCTACCTCTCGGAGCAGCGCGCTACGATGACCGAGAGTGAGAAGGAGTGGCTGGCGTTTGCGGGTCGCTACATAACCTTCGAGCAGGTATTGCGCTTCTTGATGGACTACATTGACGGCGACAACTACTACAAAACTGCATACGCCGACCACAACCTCGTGCGTACGCGTGCGCAGTACAAACTTCTGCAGAGCATGGAGCGTCAGTATGAGGAGATGTGCGCCATAGTGAAGAGCCTTGTGTAGAGCGCAAACTTTTAGGGTGAGGGTGCGTATATCGCAATTTTTTGTTAATTTCGCATCATTAAAAATGGAGTTGTAGGATGATTACATTTATTATATGTCTTGCGGTGCTGGTCGCTGCATACTTCCTCTACGGTGGCGCGCTGAGCCGCATCGCGAAGCTCGATAAGAGTGCCGATGTGCCCTCGAAGAGCATGTACGACGGTGTGGACTATATGCCGCTGCCACGCTGGCGCATCTTCCTTATTCAGTTGCTCAACATCGCGGGTACGGGTCCAATCTTCGGCGCTATACTCGGTGCGTGCTATGGTCCTGTGGCCTTCCTGTGGATTACGCTCGGCGGCATCTTCATGGGTGCTATGCACGACTTCTTTGCGGGTGTGATATCGCTGCGCCACGGTGGCAAGAGCCTCCCCGAGACCATAGGTATCTACCTTGGTGGCGGCATGCGCAAGTTCTCGCTCGTAGTAATACCCATACTCATGGTCTTGGTGGGTGGCGTATTCATCGTTACCCCCTCGGAGATTCTCGCCTCGATGACCGATATTCCCTACCTTGCGTGGGTGGCGATAATCATCGTCTACTACTTTGTGGCTACGATTATGCCCGTCGACAAGATTATCGGCAAGATATATCCGCTCTTTGGTGCTGCGCTCATACTCATGGCGCTCGCCATGTTGGGCGTGGTGCTCTTTGGTGGCTACGATATGCCCGAGCTGACCTCGCTTGAAAATATGCACTACAAGGCTGATAAGTTGCCCATCGTGCCCACGCTATTTATAAGCATCGCGTGTGGTGCTATCTCGGGTTTCCATGCTACGCAGTCGCCACTTATGGCGCGTTGCATGACCTCGGAGACACAGGCACGCCCCATATTCTTCGGCGCTATGATTGCCGAGTCTATCATCGCACTTATCTGGGCGGCGGTGGCCATGGCATTCTTCGGTGGCGTTGAGGGACTTAACGGCTGGATGGCGGAGAATGGCGACAAGGCGGGACTTGCCGTGTCGACAATCTCGGTCGCTACGCTCGGCGTTGCGGGTAGCATTCTCGCACTGTTGGGTGTCGTTGCAGCGCCCATCACCTCGGGTGATACGGCCTTTCGCTCGGCACGCCTTATCGTTGCCGATATGCTCAAGTTCGACCAGCGCCCCATATGGAAGCGCCTCGTGGTGAGCATCCCGCTATTCGCTGCGGGCATAGGCATCGCCTTTATCGATTTTGATGTTATCTGGCGCTACTTCGCGTGGTCTAATCAGGCCCTCTCGGTGCTTACGCTATGGATGATTACGGCATGGTTGATGCGTCGTCGTAGCCGCTTTGTGCTCCTCGCGCTTATACCCGCACTCATAATGACCTATATCTGCGCATCGTTTGTCTTTGTGTCCAACCAGTTTGTGGGCATGGGTAGCGTCGATGCTGCATATATCTATGGTGGTGCCGTGACGGCAATCGTGGCGGGAGCGCTTATTCTGAAGATTAGAAAAATAAACCGAAATGAAACCAATATTTAACCCCACACCCGACCAGACCTTCGAGCTTGAGGGTCGTGGCGAGTATAACTTCGTCAAGCACAACGAGCATATCGACGCCCTCATCGCCGAGGGCCGCTATGCCGAGGCGTGCGAGGCGCGATACCAGGCCTTTCAGCTTTTGGCAGAGGCACTACCCGAGGATGAGGCGATGCCCCTACGCTGGGAGCATGCCAATAGTCGCGCGGCGATAGTCGTGTTGCATGGCTCGGCGATGGACCACTTCCGCATTGGTGACCTCGAGATGGCAATGGCGCAGTTGGAGATGCTCCTCGACTGCGACCCCGAGGACCACTTGGAGGGCATCAACCTCTTGGCGCTCTGCTATATAGCCATGGAGGAGTGGGAGGCATATGAGGATATAGAGATAGACCTCACGGAGAAGTCGGCAGAGGCTGTCGTGGCTCGCATGTGGGCATCGTTTATGCGTGACGGCAAGGTGGATAAGGCGCTTTGGTCGCTCCTAAAGTCGCGCCATGCAGCATTCTATGCGGAGCTTACCGCCGCGGAGCACCCCGACGATGAGGCCTTCCGCAAGGATATAGCATCGGAGAGACCTTCACAGCGTGCCGAGGCGCGAGAGTGGTGGCTTATGACAGAGCCATTGTGGGCGGAGTTCCCCGAGTTTATCGAAGAGTTGAAGAGTAATAATAAGTAAAAATATAAAGGTATGTTTGAGAAAGAGAGAGAGATTATAGAGCAGGCGTGGGAGCGTCGTGAGTTGTTGGCCGAGGATGCTACACGCGAGGCTATACGCCGCGTTGTCGAGGCTGTGGATAAGGGCGTTGTGCGCTGTGCCGAGCCTATCGATGTGGAGAATAGCAAGTGGCAGGTTAACGAGTGGGTCAAGAAGGCAATCATCATGTACTTCCCCATCCAGACCATGCGCACCATGCAGGCTGGCGAGCTGGAGTTCTACGACAAGATGGAGCTTAAGCGCGGCTATGAGGAGCTCGGCGTGCGCGTTGTGCCCCATGCTGTGGCACGCTATGGCGCATATATCGCACCTGGCGCAATCCTTATGCCCTCGTATGTAAATATAGGTGCGTATGTCGATAGTGGTACCATGGTAGACACATGGGCTACCGTGGGCTCGTGCGCGCAGATTGGTAAGAATGTGCACCTCAGCGGTGGCGTGGGCATCGGTGGCGTATTGGAGCCCGTGCAGGCATCGCCCGTTATTATCGAGGATAACTGCTTCATCGGCTCGCGCTCTATCGTTGTTGAGGGTGCGCACATCTGCCGCGAGGCGGTGCTCGGCTCGAACACCGTGATTACAGGCTCTACGCACATCATCGATGTAACTGGCGACGAGCCCGTGGAGTACAAGGGCTATGTTCCACCACGCTCGGTAGTGGTATCGGGTACTTACACCAAGAAGTTCCCCGCGGGCGAGTATGGTGTGCAGTGTGCGCTTATCATCGGTCGCCGCAAGGAGTCGACCGACAAGAAGACGTCGCTTAACGATGCGCTCCGCGACTTTGCTATTTCGTAGCGAAGCCCTCTAACAAGGCTACTTTGGCGTTGCACTTATTCTCGAAATCCTCATTTACGCACCAGTAAACTGCGGTTTCTCGAATTTCGTGCGCCTAAAATTAGCTCTTGTTATATGACTTCGTGGTGTAGGGAACGAATAAAGGCTGCCTTTTGGGCAGCCTTTTATATTATTGGTAAGGTGTAATTACTCCTCGCGGTAGGTGTATTTGCCGTCGGTGAGTTCCTCAATCTCGAAGCACTCGTAGACAATGGTGTAGCCACCGTAGGCGAAGTTGCTCTTGCCGTAGGTCTCCTCCTCGTAGAGGAAGGCGAGGCGGTTGTCCTTCTGCCATGTCATAGTAGAGTATGCCGAGTTGAGCGAGGTGACCTGCTTGACGCCATCCCAGTCTGCTGCGAGGTCGTAGGTTGAGAGGTAGTCATCCTGCGACTCGAGCTCCTTGTAATATATACCCACATTCTTGCGGTCGGGGCCAAGGGGGAGTGACTGCAACAAGATGTGCATGGGTTCGCCATCGGCAAGGCGTGTTACGGGCAACACCATAACCTCACCATTTGTAGAGTTCTCCTTGGCTGCTACGCCGTTGTTCGATGCGCCAGAGAATACGGCCTCATCCCAAACGCCTGCGCCTGTGGCTACATCGGTGAAGGTGAACATGTTGTAGTAGCGGCCATTGTTGTAGCGCGAGCTGAGGAGCAAGCGTCCATCGGGCATCTCCTCGACCTTGGGCTCGTCGGCAGTGTTATACACCGCGGGGGTGTTGATGTCGCCGAGCACCTTCCAACTATCGCCGAAGTCGTCGGAGTAGAGCACATAGTTCATGTGCTTGGCGCTTCTATCGCGCACAAGGACAGCGCAGTAGAGGCGGTAGTATGTGCCAATCTTTGTTGTGCGGCTCTGCATGATGCGGCCCGAAGCCACGAACATAGAGCGCACGGGGCCATATGACGAGGCGTCGAACTGCGCATAAATTGACTCGGCAATGTCTACGGGCGCACTCCACGTTTTGCCACCATCCTCGCTATAGAAGCGGGCGATGCACTGGTGGTTCTGGCGTGTGCCATTCTGGAACGACACGTTACCCGCGCATGAGAGCATGAGCACGCGGTCGGACTCTCTGTCTGCCACGATGCAGGGGTCGCCATAGCCTACGCTCATAAAGTCGGTAGCCTTGTCGCCCTTACCCTCGATAAGGGGCATGACATCGGTCCAAGTATTGCCGTTGTCGTACGAGAGGCGGTAGTGCAGATCGATGCGGCCATAGTTCGTAACGCCGATGTCGGTACCGCTATGGCGGTAGTCGGCAATAGCCACAAGCGTGCCATCCTGCGTTGTCGCAATCGCGGGGATGCGGTAGGGGATGTCACCCTCGGTGGGTGTGGGCATCTGGAAGACCTCAAAGCGCTCGGCCTTGGGCTTCACGGGCTCGGGCTTGGGGGTGTTGGGCTCGTCGGGTGTGCATGCCGTAGCCGCAGAGAGCGAGAGCGCAACAAAAGCCGTCAATATGGATGTGATATATCTCCTCATGATGGTCGATTACTTGCGGTAGGTGTAGTATGCGCCAGCCTGACATGTAGGCATAAGCACGATGTCGTTTACGTTCATGTGTGCGGGGAGGTTGAGCATCCAGTGGATAGCCTCGGCGATATCCTCGCCCTGCAACGCCTCAACACCCTTATATACGCCTGCTGCACGCTCCTTGTCGCCATGGAAGCGTACCTCCGAGAACTCTGTCTCTACCATGCCGGGGCGCACCTCGCCAACCTTGATGCCTGCGCTCAAAAGGTCGGCACGCATAGCCTGTGAGATGGCGTGTACGGCGTGCTTCGAAGCGCAATATACCGCACCATTCTCGTAGGGCTCGGTACCTGCGATAGAGCCGATGTTGATGATGTGGCCACCCTCGCCCGCCTCAACCATGGCGTGGCTGATAATCTTTGTTACATAGAGCAGACCCTTCACGTTGGTATCAATCATAGCATCCCAGTCGCGTGAGTCGCCACGGTCGATGTGCTCCAAGCCCGCTGCGAGGCCTGCGTTGTTGATGAGGATATCTACGCGACCAAGGGGTGTGAGGTGCTCGATGCACTCAGCCTCAGAGCGTACATCAAAGTTGAGGACTACGCACTTTGCCCCCTTGGCCTCAATCTCTGCCTTGAGAGCCTCAAGACGCTCCATGCGGCGGCCTGTGATGATAATCTCGGTGTCGGGGGTTGCAAGTCGGAGTGCTGTAGCGCGACCAATACCTGAGGTTGCGCCTGTAACAAGAATTCGTTTCATGGTTATTTAGTTTTTAGTAATTATATCGTCTCAAGACTCTTGAGCAGTGCCGCCTCATCGTAGGCACACTCGGCATATAGCTCTGCGGGCTTGCCATGCTCGATAAACGAGTCGCCTATGCCGAGGTTTTTGACCGTGGGTGTGTAGCCATGGCGCGTGAAGTATGCGGCGATAGCCTCGCCTACGCCACCTCTGATTGCGCCATCCTCAATGGTGATGACCTTACTAAAGCGACTACCAATAGTGTTAAGCATCTCCTCGTCAAGGGGTTTTATATAGCGGAGGTCGTATACGGCGACACTGCGTGTGCTACGTTCGGCAGCGCGCAGTGCCACATTTGCCATTGTGCCCACAGCGATAATGGCGATGTCGCTACCCGCCTTAAGCTCCTCGCCACGCATATCGGTCTCGACAAACTCCGCATCGCGCCACTCCACGCCTTCGCCCAAACCGCGGGGATAACGGATGACGGTGGGGGTGTCGGCCTTGCTTGCCGCGTACATCATCTGGCGGAGCTGCCACTCGTTGCGGGGTGCAGCGATAGTGAGGTTGGGCACGCAACTGAAGTATGCGATATCGAAGGCACCATGGTGTGTTGCGCCATCCTCGCCCACAAGTCCTGCGCGGTCAAGACACAAGACAACGGGGAGGTTTTGAAGTGCCACATCGTGGATGACATTGTCGTAGGCGCGCTGCATGAAGGATGAGTATATGTTGCAGAAGGGGCGGCTACCCGCTGCGGCAAGTCCCGCAGAGAAGGTAACGGCATGACCCTCGGCGATGCCCACATCGAAACAGTGCTCGGGCATCTCACGCATCATAATGTTCATTGAGCAACCCGAGGGCATGGCGGGGGTGATGCCCACGATGCGCTCGTCCAAGTGTGCGAGGTCGAGAAGCGTCTGACCAAAGACATCCTGATAGCGGTCAGCGGTATATTCTGTTTTGATGCGCTCGCCCGTAGCGAGGTCGAAGCGACCAGGGGCGTGCCATACCGAGGGGTCTGCCTCGGCAGGAGCATAGCCCTTGCCCTTTATGGTCTTGATATGCAGGAGTTTGGGGCCTCCAATGTCCTTGAGGCTCTGGAGTACGTCGATAAGTTGCTCGAGGTTGTGGCCATCGACAACGCCGAAGTAGCGGAAGTTGAGGCTCTCAAAGAGGTTGCTGTTGCGGAGTATACCATGCTTGACGGCATTGCCCGTGCGGCGTGCAAATCTCAATACGGGAGGCACCTTGGCCAGAATGCGCCACAGCGAGTTCTTGAAGCGGTTGTACCACTTCGAGGTGGATATGTGCAGGAGGTAGCGGTCCAAAGCTCCCGAGGGCTTGTCGATAGACATCTCGTTGTCGTTGAGGATGACGAGGATGTCGGTATTGGGCGAAGCGCCCGCATTGTTTAGTCCCTCGAAGGCGAGGCCTCCAGTGAGTGCGCCATCGCCAATGACCGCAACCACATGGCTCTTCTTCTGCTGTAGCTCCATAGCCTTGGCGATGCCAAAGGCGGCAGATATGCTCACCGAGGAGTGTCCTGCACCGAAGTTGTCGTAGTCGCTCTCGGCCATGCGTGGAAAGCCACTTATGCCACCGAGCTTGCGGTTGGTTGTGAAGGCATCGCGGCGACCTGTAATAATTTTATGGGCGTATGCCTGGTGGCCTACATCCCACACGATGCGGTCGTGGGGTGTGTCGTAGACATAGTGTAGCGCAGTGGTTAGCTCCACCGTGCCGAGGCTCGAACCGAGGTGTCCAGGGTTTGTAGAGCAGCACTCCAGAATATAGTGTCGCACCTCCTCGGCATATAGCTTCAGGTCGCCAATGCTGAGGTTGCGCAGCTGCTCGGGGGAGTCAACCATATTGAGGAATTTATACTCTCGGGTATATGTCATATTGAACTTCTCTTCTGTGTTGAATGCCATACCTTTGGTATGGTGTATTAATATTCAAGATACAAATATAGTACTTTTTTCCAATAAGCCCGCGTCTTGACGAGGAAAAGATGCATTATAGTGTAAGAAGTCGCTTTTTAGTGGTGGAAAAAATTGCTATTTTTAGAGAAAATAATTATCTTCGCATCTGATTAGGCTATTTTAACTCAAAGCAAAAATATATGGCTACTTCAAAATATAAGAGAATTCTTCTCAAACTCAGCGGTGAGTCGTTGCAGGGTAAACAGAATTATGGTCACGATGTTGAGGTGCTCAATGCTTATGCCGAGCAGATTAAGACTATCCACGAGATGGGTGTCGAGATTGGCATCGTAATCGGTGGCGGTAACATCTTCCGCGGCATTCAGGGTGCAGGTCGTGGCTTCGACCGCGTCAAGGGTGACCAGATGGGTATGCTCGCAACTATCATCAACTCGTTGGCCTTGCAGTCGGCATTGGAGTCAGCAGGCGTGAAGTGCAAAGTCCTCACATCAATCCGCATGGAGCCTATTGGCGAGTACTACTCGAAGGCCAAGGCACTGGAGTATCTCGAGGCGGGTTATGTCGTAATCATCGGCGGTGGTACATCCAACCCCTACTTCTCTACCGACACAGCTTCGGCATTGCGTGGCATAGAGATTGAGGCGGATATCATGTTCAAGGGCACACGCGTAGATGGCATCTACACTGCCGACCCAGAGAAGGACCCCACGGCTACGAAGTTCGATACTATCACATTTGATGAGGTATTGGCACGCCGCTTGAAGGTTATGGATCAGACAGCATTCACCCTCTGCCGCGAGAACCACTTGCCACTTATGGTCTTCGATATGGATACCCCAGGCAATCTCGAGAAGGTTGTGCGTGGCGAGAACATCGGCACTGTGGTGACAGAGTAGTCGTAAACAATGTATTGTAACACTTAAAAAATAGTAGATTATGGCTAACACAAAACATAAGAAGCGTGGTTCTACGCTTACGCTATCGCTTTTGCTTGTTGTGCTTCTGGCAATTACAGCATACCTTATCATATCGTTGCCCGAGAGCGAGGTGCAGGCTGCCCAGGGTAGTGTCGCAACGCTCGTAGAGGATGAGCCCGATGATTTGGCAAAGACAACACTTATCCATGCTGGCGACGTGGCTCCCGACTTCACTGTCGAGATGCTCGATGGCAGCAAGGTGACACTCTCGGAGTTGCAGGGTAAGCCCACATTGCTCATCTTCTGGGCTACATGGTGCCCTCCATGTCGCTTGGAGTTGTCGAAGTTGCAGGAGCATATTATCGACCCCTATGGCGGCAAGATTAATGTGCTTCCCATCTCGCGTGGCGAGGAGCGCGGCAAGGTGAAGAGCTACATCTCGAAGATGGGTTACACCTTCGCAGTGGGTCTCGATGGCGACCAGAGCATCTACAGCAAGTATGCTACAAATTACATCCCTCGTTGCTTCGTTATTGATGCCAACGGCAAGGTGTTGTACTCGGGTGTTGGTTACGACGAGGTGGTAGCCAAGGAGGTGGAGGAGAGCATCGAGAAGGCACTCCGCTAATTCAAGGATTATTAAACAAATAAGATAAAGATTATGGATACCAAGACTATTCTAAATGAAGCAACTGACCGCATGCAGCGCGCTGTGGATCACCTCGTTGAGGAGTTGTTGAACATTCGTGCCGGCAAGGCTTCTGTAAATGTTCTTAATGGCGTTTTTGTTGACTACTATGGCTCACAGACTCCCGTATCGGGTGTTGCCAGCGTCACTGTTCCCGACGCTAAGACCGTGCTTATTCAGCCATGGGATAAGAATATGATTCGCCCCATCGAGAAGGCTATCATCGACTCTAACATCGGTCTTACTCCATCAAACAATGGTGAGCACATCCGCCTCTCTATTCCTCCTCTCACTGAGGATCGCCGTAAGGAGATTGTGAAGAGCGTTAAGGCAGAGGGTGAGACTGCACGCATCAGCCTCCGAAATGCACGCCGCGATGCTGTTGAGGCATTCAAGAAGGCACAGAAGGAGGGTATGTCTGAGGACGAGCAGAAGGATGGCGAGGAGAAGGTACAGAAGCTCCTCGAGAAGTTCACAAAGGTTATCGACGCCGAGCTCGAGAAGAAGGAGAAGGAGGTAATGACAGTGTAGTTGGCGCCTGTTTGTACTTTACGATTTGGGTGTATCCTTCGGGGTGCACCCTTTTTGTTTGCGGGGGGGGTATTGTGAATATAATGCACCCTCTTTTCTTTTGCCCAAAAAGAAAAGAGGGACGTCTTCACAGATGGTCCCTCTTCGATTTAGTTAGGTTAATGAGAATTAGAGTCATCGAGCTAATTGGTGTGTCCATGAGAATTATTCGAGATGTGTGCCCAATGACCCCTGTTTGCATTGCAAAGATAGATATAATAATTCAAACGGCAAAATTATATTCCGCTTTTATGCGGCAATTTCGCCCGTTTTACATCATAAAGGCTGTTTATTCACATGAAAACCCAATAAATATGCAATAATATTCATTAGAATAGTGCCGCAAATGCAAGTCCTATGAGCGCAATATAGGCCACAGTTGAGACTATTGCGTCGCTGCAAACGAAGAGGGCTGGGAGCATTGTCGCCGAGAGTATGACGGCAATGGTGAGCAGCGAATCGGATGCCGAGGGCATGCAGAGAAGTGCCAGCACTACAATGAAGAATATAAGGTGTAGCGAGCGCCATGCACCGCGCGATGTTGCGGTGTTGGTGTCGCGCTGCTCGTAGTGCATAAGCGAGGATACCACCAGTAAGAAGAGTGCGTATGCCAGGAAGCATAGGCGGGGTATCGACATGCTGTCGATGAAGTGGTGGGTGATGGGGGTAACGGCGCTACGCCACCATGCAAGAGCACTCGCAGCAAAGCCCTCGCCACTGAGCCATGCGATATAGAAGCAGGCAAAGAGCGGAAGGAGCATGCCAACGATGACGATGAGAGTCTCGCGGAAGCGCTTGCGTGAGGCGATGAGTGCGATGCCCATGGCTATGGGTACGACAACGAGTGGTGCCTCAACCGTGGCGAGGAGTCCCGCAGAGAGCATCGCGGCAAAGAGCCTGTTGGGAGATCTGCGAGGACCTACGCAGAAGAACATGTTGCCCAGTGCCATCGACATGAACAGCGTGATAACGGCCTCGCGCAGAGCATATTCGCCTATCACCATAGGTAGCATCATAATAGCACAAAGTGCCATTGCAGCCATGGTGTCGGTGGGGTAGATGTGTGTGCGAAGCGTTGAGCGTGAGAGCGTAAGAACGCTGAACATGTAGAGGATTATGGTGATGCTCTTCTGGATAAATGCGATGCCGAAAGTTGCGTTCTCGACGAGCGACATGAAGGGTGAGTAGGCCACAACCGTGGTTGCGCCCTCGCCAATGCCCGCCGCCACAAACACGATAAGCGTGAGTGTGGTTAGGAGGAGCGTGGCTATGCCCTCGTAGAATTTATGTCGTGCAACATCTAAAATCATCTTCCGTAGCGTGTAGAACTTTTTAAGTCTAAATCTCCGACAAAGATAGGTTAAAAATAAGAATATAGAGTCTTGAAATGAAAATATTATGCACTTTTCGCAGTATGAATTTCCGAATTAACATTTTTTTATTACCTTTGCGCGTCTTTATACCTATATAAGTAGGAGTACCCCAAAAAGAGACGAATTGAAATAAAACAAATAAACTAAAATAGAGTTATGAATATTACAAGAGAACAGCGTGATGGCGGCATTTCAATTTTGAAGGTCGTTGTTGGCGAGGCTGACTATGGTCAGGCAGTAGAGAAGCAGTTGCGCGAGTACAAGCGTAAGGCAAACGTTCCCGGTTTCCGCCCCGGTATGGTACCTATGGGTATCGTTAAGAAGATGTATGGCAAGCACGTCGTTGCTGAGCAGTCATACCACCTTGCATCAAACTCAGTATTCGAGTACTTGCAGAAGGAGAACATCGACTATGTAGGTGATGTAATCCCTTCAGAGGAGCAGGGCGACTTCGATTTCGAGAACAACACAGAGTTTGAGTTCGTATTCGAGATTGGTGAGGCTCCAAAGATTGAGCTCGAGCTCTCGGCTAAGGATAAGGTTACTTACCACAAGATTAAGGTAGACAAGAAGATGCACGATGACTTCCGCTCTAACTACTTGCGCCGCTATGGCCGTCTTATCGACGTAGACAAGGTAGAGAAGGATGAGGCTCTCAACGTAACTTTGGACAACGGCGACATGCGCATCGAGGAGGCTTACGTAGGTCTTATCTCAATGACTGACGAGGAGCGTGCTGCTTGGATTGGCAAGGAGGTAGGTTACAAGACTACTGTAAACATCAATGAGCTTTACAAGAAGCCTGAGCAGCGTGCTGCAATCCTCTCAGTTAAGGAGGAGGAGCTCGAGAGCATCAAGGCAGAGTTCGAGTTGGAGATTACAAAGATTCGCCGCTTCGCAGATCCTGAGCTCAACGAGGAGTTCTTCAAGATGGCATTCCCCGCAGGTAATGTAACATCTGAGGAGGAGCTCGACAAGTTCATCGACGAGGAGATCGAGCGCGAGCTTAAGCGTGAGTGCGACTTCATGTTCGTTAACCAGATGCGTAAGTTCATCATCGAGAAGGCTGGCCTTCAGATGCCTGAGGAGTTCTTGAAGCGTTGGTTGTATGTTATCAACGAGGGTAAGTTCTCACGCGAGGAGATCGAGAAGGACTTCGCTGCGTTCATCAACATGTTCACTTGGAACTACTTGCAGAAGCACTTCATCACTGAGGGTGAGCTTAAGGTAACTCCCGAGGAGGCAAAGGCTGAGGCTATGTCTTTCGCACAGATGCAGTTCGCACAGTATGGCATGCCTTCTGCACCTGCAGATATGCTTGAGGGCTTCGCTAAGCAGATCATGGATAACAAGGAGCAGCTCCAGAAGATCTATGAGAAGCTCTTCGAGGAGAAGGTTGTTGAGTACCTCCGTGGCAAGGTGAAGGTTTCAGAGAAGGCTGTTTCAGCTGACGACTTCGCAAAGCTTGCTGAGGAGCTTGCATAACGTTCCGATCCCGGAAATAGTAACATAAGGAGATAGTTCCCGGGCTTATACCACGCCTGGGAACTATTTTTGTAAAAGAGATTGAAGTATGAAAGAATTTGATAAGTTTGCACGTCTGCACTGCGGCATCAACTCTATGGTGATGCACGACTTCCGTGCCGAGATTGAGAACTATGTATCGCCCACAATCATCGAGGAGCGCCACCTTAATGTGGCTACGATGGATGTATTCTCGCGCTTGATGATGGACCGCATCATCTTCCTCGGTGCCCCCATCTACGACGACGCTGCAAACATCATCCAGGCACAGCTGCTCTTCCTTGAGTCGGTAGATGCTGACAAGGATATTCAGTTGTATATCAACTCGCCTGGTGGCTCGGTATCGGCAGGTTTGGGTATCTACGATACCATGCAGCTCATCTCGTGCGACGTGGCTACAATTTGTACAGGCATGGCGGCATCTATGGGTGCTGTGTTGCTCACGGCGGGTGCTGCGGGCAAGCGCTCGGCATTGCCACACTCACGCGTGATGATTCACCAGCCCCTTGGTGGCGTGCAGGGTCAGGCTTCGGATATCGAGATTACGGCGCGCGAGATTGCAAAGACAAAGCGCGAGTTGTATGAAATTCTCGCATCGCACTCGAGTAAGCCCATCGAGAAGATTGAGGCAGATGCCGACCGCGACTACTGGCTCACAGCGGCTGAGGCTGCGGAGTATGGTCTCATCGACAAGGTGTTGAGCCGTAGATAAATGTTGAAACAGAGATAGATGACACAGAAATCACGAAAAAATACGGAGCGTGGCGGCAACTGCTGCTCGTTCTGCGGAACTCCCGCCGAAGAGGCACCATTGATGTTCAATGGCGGCGACGGCGCTTGCATCTGCTCGTCGTGCATCGAGCATGGCTACGAGTTGCTCGTCGAGCACAACATCGTTGAGGGCGGCAAGAAGAAGAGCCATGGCGCTAAGGGTGCAAAGTTTGCGCCACTCACAAAGAGCGACCTCTTGCGCCCCAACCAGATTAAGAGTTTCTTGGATGACTATGTAATCGGTCAGGATGCTGCGAAGCGTTATATGTCGGTGGCGGTGTACAACCACTACAAGCGTTTGCTCTCGAAGGGCAAGACCGAGGATGTGGAGTTGGATAAGTCGAACATCGTGCTTGTAGGTCCTACGGGTACGGGTAAGACGCTCATGGCACGCACCATTGCGCGTCTGTTGCACGTTCCCTTCTCGATTGTCGACGCTACGGCACTCACACAGGCGGGTTATGTGGGTGAGGATGTGGAGAGCATCCTCTCGCGCTTGTTGCAGGCTGCGGACTACGATGTTGAGGCTGCCGAGCGCGGTATCATCTTCATCGACGAGATTGACAAGATTGCACGCAAGGGCGACAACCCATCCATCACACGCGATGTGTCGGGTGAGGGTGTGCAGCAGGCACTGCTCAAGATATTGGAGGGTACGGTAGTAAACGTGCCTCCCCAGGGTGGTCGTAAGCACCCCGACCAGAAGTATATTCAGGTCGACACCTCGAACATATTGTTCATCTGCGGTGGTGCATTCGACGGCATCGAGAAGAAGATTGCTATGCGCTTGAATACCAATGCTATCGGCTATGGCGCGCAGAGCAAGCAGCGCATCAACGAGAACAACATAATGAGCTACATTCAGCCACAGGATTTGCGCTCGTTTGGCCTTATCCCCGAGCTTATCGGCCGCTTGCCCGTGCTCACATACATGGAGCCGCTGGAGCGTGAGGCATTGCGCTCAATACTCACCGAGCCCAAGAACTCTATCATCCGCCAGTATGAGACATTGATGGCGTTGGATGACATCAAGTTGACCTTCGCCCCCGAGGTGCTCGACTACATCGTGGACAAGGCTCTCGAGTTTAAGCTTGGTGCGCGAGGCTTGCGCTCTATCTGCGAGGCGGTGATGATGGACATCATGTTCGATATGCCCGAGGGTGAGAATAAGGAGTTTGTCGTAACGCTCGATTATGCCAAGTCGAAGATTGATAAAGCGGCCTAATAACTTTAAGCAATAAATAGGGTTGTGCTTTAGCACAATATCTCAATTTTTTGCGTAACTTTGTGGCGTGAATATAAATAATTAAAAGACATATAGTATGATTATCGAACTCAGTGAACAGGAACAGTTGCGCCGTCAGTCGCTTAAGGCGTTGCGCGAGTTGGGCATCAACCCATACCCCGCAGCTCGTTTCGAGGTAAACGCATCAGCCCAGGAGATTGCCCAGAACTTCGATGCAGAGAAGGGTAACTACCAGGAGGTCTCTATCGCAGGACGTATCATGAGCCGCCGTATCATGGGCTCGGCATCGTTCTTCGAGCTTCAGGACTCAACAGGTCGCATTCAGGTTTACATCCGTCGTGACGACATCTGCCCCGAGGGCGATCCTACACTCTACAACACCGTATTCAAGAAGTTGCTCGACATTGGTGACTTCATCGGCGTAGAGGGTTTTGCGTTCCTTACAAATACTGGCGAGTTGTCGGTACACTGTAAGAAGTTTACAGTGCTCTCAAAGTCTGTACGCCCCCTTCCCGTCGTGAAGCAGAAGGATGGCCAGACATTCGACGCACTCACAGACCCCGAGGTGCGCTATCGTCAGCGTTACCTCGACCTCGTTGTTAACCCACATGTTAAGGATACATTCATCAAGCGCGCAAAGATCATGCAGACGATGCGTGACTTCTTCAACGAGCGCGGCTACCTCGAGGTGGAGACTCCTATCCTGCAGCCCATCCCTGGTGGTGCGGCAGCACGCCCCTTCATCACACACCACAACGCTCTTGACATCGACTTCTACATGCGAATAGCTACGGAGTTGTACCTCAAGCGCCTCATCGTGGGTGGCTTCGATGGCGTATACGAGTTCGGTAAGAACTTCCGTAACGAGGGTATGGACCGCACACACAACCCCGAGTTCACATGTATGGAGATTTACGTTGCGTACAAGGACTACATCTGGATGCAGGAGTTTACCGAGCAGATGCTTGAGCGCGTAGCGATGGCCGTAAACGGCACTACAGATGTTGTGCTCGAGGGTAAGACCATCTCATTCAAGGCCCCCTTCCGCCGTGTGACAATGACAGATGCCATCCGCGAGAAGACTGGCTACGATATCACAGGCCAGACAGAGGAGCAGTTGCGCGAGGCTTGTAAGCGTCTCAACGTAGAGATTGACGAGACAATGGGTAAGGGTAAGCTTATCGATGCTATCTTTGGTCAGTACTGCGAGGGCGACCTCATCCAGCCTACATTCGTAACAGACTATCCTATCGAGATGTCGCCATTGTGTAAGCGTCACCGCGACAACAACGACCTTACAGAGCGCTTCGAGCTCTTCGTAAACGGTAAGGAGTTGTGTAACGCATACTCGGAGCTTAACGATCCTATCGACCAGCTCGAGCGCTTCGAGGAGCAGATGCGCCTCTCGGAGAAGGGTGATGACGAGGCTATGGTTATCGATATGGACTTCGTACGCGCATTGGAGTATGGTATGCCTTCATGCTCAGGTATGGGTATCGGCATCGACCGCCTCACAATGTTCATGACTGGCGAGACATCTATCCAGGATGTATTGTTCTTCCCAACTATGCGCCCCGAGAAGAAGGTGGTTGCTGACGCCGAGGAGGTTTACACCGAGGCTGGCATCCCCGCAGAGTGGGTTGCTGTGGTGCAGAAGATGGGTTATATCACCCTCGAGTCGTTCAAGAACACCGCATCTACTGGCGGCATGAAGCTCTTTAACGACCTCTGTGGCTTCAACAAGAAGAACAAGCTCGGCCTTGCAACGGCAGAGATTAAGGCTTGGATTGAGTCGCAGGCAGAGTAGTTTGAAATAAAATTAAAAACGAATATAGTTATGAGAAAGAAGATTGTTGCGGGTAACTGGAAGATGAACACCTTGCCCGCGGAGGGTGTAGAGTTGGCAAAGGGCGTAGCAGCAGGTCGTAAGGATGTTTGTGACTGCGTGACTCTTATCGTATGTCCTCCTTTCACACACCTTCACAGCGTTATCGAGACTTTGAAGGGCTCTAACATCGCTGTTGGTGCTCAGGACTGCGCAACAGAGGTTAAGGGTGCTTACACTGGCGAGGTATCTGCAGAGATGATTGCAGCGCTCGGTTGCGAGTATGTTATCCTCGGCCACTCGGAGCGCCGTCAGTACTATGGCGAGACATCTGAGACTTTGAACAAGAAGATGGCACGCGCATACGAGAACAACCTCAAGCCCATCTACTGTGTAGGTGAGAACCTCGAGGAGCGTGAGGCAGGTCGCCACTTCGAGGTGTGCAAGCAGCAGATTGAGGAGGTAGTATTCAACCTCACCGAGGAGCAGTTCGCACAACTCGTTATCGCATACGAGCCTGTTTGGGCTATCGGTACTGGTAAGACAGCAACAGCTGAGCAGGCAGAGGAGATTCACGCATACATCCGCGAGGTGTTGCGCTCGAAGTTCGGCGCTGCAGCCGAGGAGTGCGCTATCCTCTATGGTGGCTCTTGCAAGCCTTCAAACGCTGGCGAGATTTTCTCAAAGGAGAACGTAGATGGCGGTCTTATCGGTGGTGCTGCGCTTAAGGCAGAGGACTTCCTCGGCATTGGCAAGGCATTCTAAGAAAGCCGTATAGCAAGGTTATACAACTTTTTTATATGGGTAGGGAGTGACGAGTTCGCTCCCTATCTTTTTTATTCTCTGCAAGTTAGCTTTGTGGTATAAATGTAGTCTTATAATAGTATAAAAATATTTAGTTTGCGCTTATAGGATTTTTGCCTTATTTTTGCAACAGAAAACAACAATGTTTAACCAATAAAAAACGAAGATATTATGGCAACTAAATTTTATAAGTGTAACAGATGTGGCAATGTAGTAGAGAAGGTGGTAGATTCACGCGTACCTGTAATCTGCTGTGGCGAGAAGATGGAGGAGCTCGTTCCCAACACCGTTGATGCGAGTGGCGAGAAGCATGTTCACGTAGTCACAAACCTCGGCGATGGTCGCATCAAGGTTGAGGTGGGCAGCGTGCCTCACCCCATGGAGGAGGCACACCACATCGCTTTCATCTATGTGGAGACAGAGCGCGGTGGCATCCGTGTGAACCTCAAGGATGAGCCCGCAGCGGTGGTGTATGTAGGCGACGAGAAGGTTACAGCGGTCTACGAGTACTGCAACTTGCACGGCTTGTGGAAGGTGGAGTTATAGGCGCCATATATAAATATAGGTAAGAGTTCGGTGTTGTGCCGAACTCTTTTTGCTTTTGTGGCGAAACTTTCTAACTTTGCATAAAATTATGGCCGTATGTTACACCGCTTCACATCCAACATCGAGGATATAGAGTTGCCAAAGCTCTTCACCTACCCCTTCCACTATACGCCGCACCCACTGTGTAGGCTCGCTGCGGAGGAGGTGAAGCGCTATATCGCCTCGCGTGAGGAGTGGCACGATGAGCTGTCGAAGGGTAAGATGTTCGGTGTGCTGGTGGTAGAGGCGGAGGGCGAGATAGGCTTTCTTGCCGCCTTCTCGGGTAACCTCGCGGGAGGCAATAGCCACGAATATTTCGTGCCTGCGGTCTACGATATGTTGCGCCCAGGAGAGTTTTTCAAGCGCGGCGAGGCGGAGATTTCGGCTATAAATCAGCGTATTAAGGCACTCGAGGCGAGTGAGGAGTATCTTGCGGCAAAGAGCAACCTTGCCGATGCGGAGCGCGAGTGTGAGGCGACGCTAAAGGCCATAAAGTTGCGACTTAAGGAGGGCAAGGAGTTGCGTGCACAGCAGCGCGCCGAGGGGCTATATAGTGAGGCGGAACTTGTCCTTGCTTCGCAGAGGGAGAATGCCGAGGCACAGCGCTTAAAGCGTGCAGCGAAGGAGCGCGTGGAGCAGGCGGCATCAGACCTCACATCATTTCAGCACGATATTGAGGAGTTGAAGCAGGAGCGCCAGCAGCGCTCGGCGGAGCTTCAGACGATGATATTCCGAGAGTTCCGCATGCTCAATGCCGAGGGTAAGGTGCGCGACCTATGTGAACTTTTTGCGCCCACGGCACAGCAAGTGCCACCCGCAGGTGCGGGAGAGTGCGCAGCGCCCAAGTTGTTGCAGTATGCCTTTAAGTATGGCATGCGCCCCGTCGCTATGGCGGAGTTCTGGTGGGGTGCCTCGCCCAAGGGTGAGGTGCGCCAGCATGGCCTGTTTTACCCCGCGTGCAACGGTAAGTGCAAGCCTATTCTGGAGCATATGCTCGTGGGCCTTGAGGTGGAGCCAAACCCGTTGAAGGAGATTGCGCCTCCCGAGCCAAAGGTCGTGTGGGAGGATAAGGATATTGTCGTTATTGACAAGCCGAGTGGCATGCTCTCGGTGAGGGGTAAGTCGGGCGTGCGCTCTGCCGAGGAGTGGGCTACGGAGCGATACCCCGAGGCTATGATTGTGCACCGCCTTGACCAGTCTACATCGGGAATACTCGTTATCGCAAAGCATAAGGCGGCGCACGAGGCACTGCAAAAGCAGTTTATCTCGCGCACCGTAAAGAAGAGTTATGTTGCACTGCTTGAAGGTGTTGTGGATGTTGCGCATGGCGAGATACGCCTACCACTGAAACTCGATTACGAGAACCGACCCCGCCAGATGGTCGCCGAGGATGGTCGCGCGGCACATACGATATATGATGTAGAGGGGTATGTTGATGGCCGCACGCGCGTACGCTTCTATCCCGTTACGGGTCGCACACACCAGTTGCGTGTCCATGCAGCGCATGCCGAGGGCTTGAATACTCCGATTGTTGGCGACGACATCTATGGCACAAGTGCCGAGCGCCTTATGCTCCACGCCGAGACCATAGAGTTCGAGCACCCTACCACAGGCGAGCCCATCTCGTTAATCAGCAAAGCGGAGTTTTAGAATATATAATGGAAGAGGCTGTCCTTTCGGGACAGCCTCTATTGTTGCGTTTACTCTCTAACATAGTGGGGCATCTCGGCGGGAATCTCCAACGAGAACTCCACGAGGCCCGCTACATCGCCCGACTCAAACCATGGTGTCTGGTAGATGAGCTTGCGCAGACCGCGCTTCTCGATGGTGTAGGCGTTATTCTCGCCATTGGTAATCAGACGGTTGATAATCTGGCGCGAGCGCTCCGAGTGACAGGGAATCATCGACTTGTTGCGCACATCGCCATTGACATCTATAGAGCGCTTATTCTGGTAAAGCACAACGCCATCGAGGTCGCAGACAGTGATAGCGCAAGTCTTGAGGTTGTCGCCCCATGGGCAACGAATATCATCAAAATTCATAGCTATAAGTTGTTAGTAGTTAATTAATTCTATACACATTTTTCACACCCTTTATGCGGCGCAACGCGTGCAACAACATATCGACAATGCTGCTGCTGGGCACCTCTACCGTGAGCTGTGCCGTAGCCATGCCGTCGCCCTTGGGTGCGTAGTTGATGCCACGCACTGAGAGCTTCAGCTCCTTGGTTGCGGTATCCATGATGATTGTCGCGAGGCCCGGGATGTCGGCTGCCGTGATGGCCACAGTAACGCGGAAGGCACCCACGGCATCGTCACGCCAGCGCGCCTCCATGACACGATAGGGGTAGCGCTCGCGCATACGACGGGCATTGGGGCAGTCGCTACGGTGGATGGTGATGCCTGCGTTGATGGTCACGAAGCCGAAGATGTCGTCACCCTTGATGGGGTTGCAGCAGCGGCCGAGCTTATACTCGATGTTGTTGATGCGCTCGTCGATGACAAGTGCGTCGGTGCGGCGTGGTGCGTCGGTCTCGCGCTCCTCCCTAAGGCGTGCCTTGCGCTCCTCGACCTCGGCAGCAGCCTGGCGGCGTGCCTCGTCAGCCTCGCCCGAGAGCCAGCGTGTGAGTATCTCCTTTACTGCTGCGATGTCCACCTTCTGGTCGGCAATGAGTGTGTAGAGCTCTATGCCGCGGCGCACCTTATAATATTTACATAGGTAGCCAACGGCCTCGTCTATGGCGATGTCGAGCTTCCAGTTTTTGAGTTTACGCTCCAGCTCCTCGCGGCCGAGGCGTGCATGCTTCTGCTGCTCCTCGCGCAGGTAGGCGCGGATGCGGGTGCGTGCCTTCTGCGTCACGCATATCGAGAGCCAGTCGGCCTTGGGTGTCTGGTCCTTGCGGGTGAGCACCTCGCAGATGTCGCCATTGTGGAGCTGCTCCTTGATGGGCACAACGCGGCCTCCCACCTTGCCACCCACGCATATTGCGCCGAGCGAGGTGTGTATGTCGAAGGCGAAGTCGAGAACCGTAGCACCCTCGGGGAGTTTGCGTATATCGCCCGAAGGGGTGAAGACGAAGATTTCGCCCGATGAGGGCTTGGCATCGAAGCGGCGGGCAATAGACTCCGAAGTGGTATCCTCGAGCAGCGTGCGCAGCCTCTGCAACCACTCCTCGGCACCCATGCCTCCCTGCTTAACGCCCTTATAGCGCCAGTGTGCTGCGATACCGCGCTCGGCAACCTCGTCCATGCGCTCGGTGCGTATCTGCACCTCGACCCAGCGGCCATCCTCCGTGACGACGGTGGTGTGCAACGACTCGTAGCCATTGGACTTGGGGATGGATATCCAGTCGCGCATACGCTCGGGGTTGGGGGTGTAGAGGTCGGTGACATGCGAGAATACGGTCCAGCAGAGGCGCTTCTCGCTCTCGCGGGGGCAGTCTATAATGATGCGGAGGGCGAAGATGTCGTAGACGCCATCGAAGCCCACCTTCTGCTTGCGCATCTTCTGGAAGATGGAGAAGACAGACTTGGTGCGGCTCTTGATGTGGTAGGTGATGCCATCGCGGTCCAGAAGCGCTCGCACGGGGGCGATGAAGCGCTCGATGAATGCCATGCGCTCCGCCTCGCTCTCCTTAAGTTCGTGAACGATATGGTTGTATGTCTCGGTCTCGAGATATTTTAGCGAGAGGTCCTCCAACTCGCTCTTGATGCTATACAAGCCGAGTTTGTGGGCTATCTGTGCATAGAGGTTGAGGCTCTCCCAGCTCTTTTTGCGGCGCTTCTTCTCGGGGAAGAGGTCGAGCGAGCGCATCACCTCGAGGCGGTCGGCGAGCTTGATGAGTATCACTCGAGGGTCCTCGGAGTAGGATACAATCATGTCGCGGAAGTCCGAGGCCTGCTCCTTCGAGGCCTTGAGCTTGATGTCCGAAATCTTGCACAGCGCAAGGGTGATGCCGAGCACCTCCTCGCCATAGTCGCGGCGTATGGTGGCGCTATACTCCTCCAATCGCTCGGGGTGGTGCTGCGTGGCGATGCGCACAACATCGTGGACGATGGCGGCAATCGTAGAGTTACGACCCAGGCCAACCTCCTCGACAACAATGCGTGCCACGGCGACACCATGGTCGAGCATAGGGTTGTTGTCGTAGCGGCGTGCGCCAAACTCCTCGAGTGCCTCGTGGGCGAAAGAGAGTGCGCTGTCGACCATCTCGGCACTACCCGCAGAGAAGGTGTTGGCAACAAGATTGCGGAAGTCGGAATATCTATCTAATACACTGCTATTCATAGTGTTGTAGTTTTATAAGTTAGGCTTGCGTACCACCACAAGGTCGTCGTTACCCACGGCATGGCGTCTGCGCTCCTCGGGGCTTAGTAGGTTGGCGACGGCTATGCGCTCAACCTCGAAACCCGCTTCGGCGAGGCGTAGGTCGTAGTCGCGGCCATAGACGCGGCGGTGGTCGTACTGTCCAAAGAGGCGTGTGCGCTCCTTGGTATCGGTGATGGTGTCATCCTCGAAGGTCGTAGCGCGCGACCTATCCTCGGGAACAAGCATTATGCCCCAGCCTCCAGGTTTTAGGATGCGGTGCAACTCCTTGAGGGCCAACCTGTCATTGACGACATGTTCGAGGAGGTGGTTGCATATCACCACATCTATAGAACGCGCCTCCATGGGGATATGTTGCACATCGAAGTGCATGTCGGCCAATGGCGACTCCAAATCGGCGGTGGTGTATCGCTCTTTATACTCTTTGTAGTGGCGTTTGAAGTGGCGCATAAGCGACACCTCGGGGGCGATGTGCAGGATGTGGGGGTGCGAGGCGAAGAGGTCGCTATGACGCTCCAGCCATAACCATATCAGGCGGTGGCGCTCCAACGACAGGCAGCGCGGACATAGGGCATCCTCGCGCGAGGTGACATAGCCGTAGGGCAGGAACTTGCGGCGGCGAGCACCACATATGGGGCACTCCCTGCCACGGCCGAGGTAACCCAAGCCCATGATGGGTACTGCCCATCCCGCCATGCGCTGCAACCAGCTGCGCGGGATGTGGTTCAAAGCCCAGCGTATAGCACCCTTAAGCATAGGTTAGAAGGGTGTAGAGGTGGTTATCTTCTCAATCTCGTGGCGTGTGAGTGACAGCTGTCGGCGGCACTCCTCAACGAGTTCGTTGGCACGTTTCACGGTGGTGGTGAGGTCGTTAATCTCGACCTTGCCACTGCGCAGGTTTTCCAATATCTGCTCCAGCTCCTTGATGGCATCAGCATAGCTGATATCTATCTTTGTTGACTTCTTGGCCATATATCTGTGTAGTTAGTTTTTCGGTGTTATACTCTTTATCTCCGCGCCAACCACGCCATCGAGAAGCTCGATTGCGATAGCCTCGCCGATGTGTGTCTGTGCGATGCTCTTGAGTGCCCCCGCCTGGTTGCGCGCAACGGCAAAGCCGAGGCGTAGGATGTTGTCGAGGGAGTAGCTCTGGAGTGTGCGCTCGGCAGCGTTGAGGCGTTGCTCCTCGGTGCTAATCACATACTCCACGCGGCTGAGCAATCCATCCTTGATGAGCTCTATGCGCTTCTCGTGGTTGCTGATGTGCGCTGTGGCTTCGCGGCTGATGTTGACGCCATAGGTGTAGAGGCGTATATCCTCGCTGTGGAGCATATCCTCGACATTGCGGGCTATCTCCGAGGCAAAGTCTTCGACCAGAGTCATCTCGTAGTCGGCCATCTCCACCAGCTTCGTAGCCACGGCTGTGGGCGTCTTGAGCGAGGTGTGGGCGACCATATCCACGACCGAGATATCCTTGTCGTGGCCTATGCCCGAGAAGATGGGTAGGGGGAACTGCGCAACATACGAGGCGATAAGGTAGGAGTCGAAGAGCGCAAGGTCGCTTGTCGAGCCACCACCGCGGATGATGGCAACGACATCGAAATCCTCCTCCCTCTGGGCAATTGCTGTGAGTGCCGCGACGATGCTCTCCTCGGCGGCATCACCCTGCATAAGGCTGCGGAAGAGGGTGGTCTCGAAGCGGTATGTGCTACGACTAAGCTCGTTCATAAAGTCCTGATATCCAGCTGCGGTATCGC
This sequence comes from Alistipes sp., assembly GCA_045645705.1. GTDB lineage: Bacteria > Bacteroidota > Bacteroidia > Bacteroidales > Rikenellaceae > Alistipes. The sequence goes on from JAZRJJ010000022.1 coordinate 29,384, forward strand.
TCGAAACGATGGCTATGCGCAGCGTGGGGCGGGGGAGTGTCAACTCGCGGTTCATATCCCACACACCATCCTGTTGCAGGCGCGCTATGGTCTCGCGGCGGCGGCGCTCAATCTCTCCAAGTGTATAGCGCGGGTCGAGGTCGATAATCTGCAATGAGAAGCCGTATATCTCGTGGTAGGTGACCATGACGCGCACCAAAACGCGTAGTCCTGCACGGAGCGTAACACCCGTAGCGGTCTCGAACATCGAAGCCATGGGAAGGTAGGCTGACTTCCAAATCACGGCACGGGCCTCGGCACGCGGAGCACCATCCGTAGCGCCCTTCTCAACGAGGTTGAGGTAGCAGTGGCCTGAGCGGTTGACCTTGAGTTCCGAGATCTCGGCACTAATCCACAGAGGGTCGTGGAAGCGACTCTCCAGCGTGGCGCGTACAATACGCTGTAGGTCAAGGAGCGTGAGGCTCTGCTCGGATGTCGGTGTCAGGTTCTCCATAGTGCTGATGTTTAGCGTATTACGACATATGGGTCGCGGGGTAACTCCTTGCCTATGGGGAGTTGGATGTTGACGAGTTGCAGGCTCTCGATAGCCTTGCCGTCGCGCATGGCGGGTTGCCAGCGTGGCGCAGATGCTATCGCCCTTGTCACGCGATTAAGGAACTGGCGTGAGGTGCTATCGAGCACCTCGTCAATGGTTGCTGTGCCCTCCTCGGTGATGCGTAGGCGGAGTGAGGCGCGCTCGGCGGGCATGCTCTCGTTCCACTTGATATGCTTGGCGAGGTAGGCGGTGAAGTTATTCACACCCTCGGCACTGAATGTTGCGGGAGTGTCGTAGATGAGGCGCACGACGATGACACCCTCCGAGGCAGCGAGGCCCCACTCGGCGATGGTATCCTCGTCAGCGGGAAGTGTCTCGATGGACTCGATGTCGCTCTGTGGTATGCCCTCGAGACTCTCCACAACCTTGCCATTAACGACATAGAGGGGTTGCTGCGCCCAAAGTGCAGTGGTGCAGACAAGAGCAAAGATGGTAAGGAGTGTGCGCATCGTTATGCTTTTTAATTAGAGTGATATGCCAGGGTGGTAAACAAAAACGACCAAACCCGTTGAGGGTCTGGTCGATATGCAGGGCAAAATGCTTTGTCAACCTTTCCCCGTTGGCTACAACTCGCTCTCCTTCAAACGCTCGGCGTTCTCGGCTACGATGAGCTGGTCGATGACATCCTGAATGTCGCCGTCCATAAATGCTGAGAGGTTGTAGATGGTATAGTTGATACGGTGGTCGGTGATACGGCCCTGAGGATAGTTGTAGGTACGAATCTTCGCCGAACGGTCACCTGTAGATACCATGGTCTTACGCTTCGATGCAATCTCGTCGAGGTACTTCGAGTACTCGAGGTTGAATACTCGTGTACGCAACTCCTCGAATGCCTTGTCGAAGTTCTTGAGCTGCGACTTCTGGTCCTGACACTGCACGACAATACCTGTGGGGATGTGGGTAAGGCGGATAGCAGAGTAGGTGGTGTTAACTGACTGACCACCAGGACCCGATGCACAGAAGATATCCTTGCGGATGTCGTTCATCGAGATCTCGATATCGAACTCCTCGGCCTCGGGCAATACCGCTACAGATGCTGCAGAGGTGTGCACACGACCCTGTGTCTCGGTCTGGGGAACACGCTGCACGCGGTGCACGCCCGACTCATACTTCAATGTGCCGTATACGCTCTGGCCTGTGACCTTGAGCACAACCTCCTTGTAGCCACCCGCTGCACCGTCAGACGATGAGGTGATCTCGTAGCGCCAGCCCTTAGACTCGATGTACTTGGTGTACATGCGCAAAAGGTCGCCAGCGAAGATTGCTGCCTCGTCACCACCGGTACCGCCACGAATCTCGACAATGGCGTTCTTGTCATCCTGTGGGTCCTTGGGGATGAGAAGGAGCTTGATCTCCTCCTCCATCTTCTCGATTGCGGGCTCGAGGGTTGCAACCTCCTCGCGTGCAATCTCGCGGAACTCCTCGTCCTTCTCGTTTGCGAGCACATCCTTGGCCTCGGCGAGGTTGGCGAGTGCTGTGCGGAAGCGGTCTGATGTCTCGACGATGGGCTCGAGCTCCTTATACTCCTTTGTGAGCTGCACAAACTGCTTAACATCGGCAATCACCTCGGGGTCGGTGAGCTTCTGACCAATCTCCTCGTACTTGAGCTTCAAACCGTCAAGGCGAATCAATATTGAATTATCTGCCATATTCTACTGCGTTATGTTTTGCGGAGGCTGTGCCCCCTATGTTAATATTTTCGTGCGCAAATATAACGAAAATTTTTTATTCTTCGTCTATTCTTTCGCCACTTTGCGCCGAGCAATATTTCAGAGAGGGTGGAGTGGTAATCTGCTGATGGTTAAAAGGTTTGATTTCTTTCTAAAATTTTTAGTAAAAATATTTAACAAAAACTCTTGACAAGGGCTTTTTGGCGTTGTATATTTGCACTGTCAAACGAAGCGTAACTCAATCGCGTTTGTCGATAGTCAGAAGTAGAACGATGGTCGATAATCGAGTTGTTAACATCCGTAAAATGCGTTACAATAGGTGTTTAGGATGGATTATTGACAGCTATTAACACAAAGTAAACATAGTTATTAACAAGAGGGTGGTGCGCCATGTAGTGTGGTGCAGTGGGGATGCTAACCTCTAAATTTAAAAATTAAAATATTTAATTATGATTTTTGTTTCTATACCAGACAATGGCTCTTCGTGGAGAGATAGATTGCTCTATAGTTTTGCTACGGAGAGCGAACAACAGCAGGATGTTGAGGTGGAGATTTTGAATACTACGACGGGTAGTGTGTTGGGCTCGATGAGGCTCTATGGCGTGACGCAGGGTGTTGTGGATATTGCTCCATATATCCGCCCTCATGTGTCAATGAAGTTTATGGAGACTACGCGTCAGGCCGATTTGAAGCTCTCCCCCTCGGCAATAAGTGTTGTAGTGCGCATAAATGGCGTGGAGTCGGAGGCGAGGGTCTTTTTTCGCTCGCAGTTTGACTATGATAGCATGGGTGTCCTGAGCACGAGGAGTGAGCCGCCCGTGGTGCTTGAGGGCGATACCATACGCATGACGCTCTTCGCCAAATCGCGCGTCGAGGCGCAGGTTACGCTAACTGCGGCCAAGACCATTGCCGTGAAGTGCGAGGGGCAGTCCAATGGCATGCCCATGGAGCTTGTAATCCCGACAAAAAATATCAGTCAGTTGGAGGGAGTGGTTGTCAACATGCGTTTGGACGGCAAGTACACTGCAATATGCAATTACGCCGTGAAGCCGCGCTATGGCACATCGCAACGACTCGTGTGGTACAATCAGAATGGTGGTGTCGATAGTTATACGTTTGACCATGCTATACGCCTGGGTTACAGCGTGGAAAGGGGCGATGGTTGCATGTGTGACGAGGGCGCAAAGCGGGTATATGGGCGCGTGAGATACCGACTGTGTTCGGGATATGAGCAGCAGGATGTGATGGAGCGTGTCGCGCAACTCATGCTCTCGCCCATAGTCTGCAGGGAGGTTGATGGCATCTGTCGCGAGGTGGCTGTCGAGAGCAGGGAGATTGACTTCGATAGCAAGGGCCTGTTGCACACCATATCGTTGAACCTTAGCGAGAAATGGAGAGGAGGTGCGCCATGGTAGTGTTGCGTGTGGATGGCGTAGAGTGTGTGCTGCGTACACAGTGGATCAAGTTGCCAGGGCATAGCGCCAGAGTCTATGAGTCGGTGCAGGCGTGGCGTGAGAATAGGGAGTTGCGGCTCGATGTGGTGGCTACGCCAGAGATGATGTCGCTTTTTGGTCATGTCGAGGATATGCATCGCGCGGAGGAGTTTAATCTTAGTCGCCATGTCGGAGAGCTTGAGGTAGATGGCGTAGTGCTATTTATGGGTGACGCAATGCTTTTGGGTGTGGAGCGCAGTGGTGACGAGGTCTACTACCGCGTGATGCTGAAGACTCTGGGGCACGACTGGGCGCACAACGCAGCGCATACGCGCCTCAAAAATAGCGATGTGGAGAGCTCGGTGTTGTTGACGCTATATGGCGTTGAGGCGACATGGGAGGGTGATAGTGCGGTGCGCATGCTCCCCTTGCGCCACGATAGCTACCCCGAGGAGGTGGCAACGGGGCTGTATACCACACAGCGACTACTCATGCCGCAGGACTACCACCCCTTTATATCGGTTGTTGATGTGGTGCGTAGCATTGCCCAGAGCGCGGGATATACATTGCACAGCCGCTTCTTTGAGAGCGACGAGGCTAAGAGGCTGATGATGAGTGGTGCCTATCGTAATGTCGACACTTCGTTGCTGGAGGCCACAATGGGATTCAAGGCGCTACGCAGCACCTCCACTACGGCGAGTGCGGATCAGGATGGTAGGGTCAACGCCTGGGAGCCTATCTTCGGCTCGAACATAGGAGCTCTTGTGGACACGGTAGACCCCAGTGCGCTCGATGAGAATGGACGACAACTTAGCGATGCCTATAGCAATGGCGGCTGCTTCAGCTTTGATGGCACGCGACCCCTCTTCACGCCAAGGCGAGAGATAAGCGCAGCCTTCAATGTGCACCTGGACTACACCACGGAATATCGCATAGCCTCGTCGCAACGCTTGCAGGGCTTCACGCAGTTGCACCTGGCAAACGACTGCGATGTGGATGTGGTGCTGCACAACCCCTTCATTGATATGCGTAACAGCGTGGTTGCGGATATGGCATACAAACTCTTCATCTTCGACTATGACCCAGCGTGCAGCTATCGTCTTGATGGTGTGGGCAGTGTCTCGAGCAGGGTGTGTAGCGTGAGCTTTGGCCAGGGAATCGGCAGTACGAAGCTGTGGGTCAAGCGTGCGGGTAGCACCTCGTACACGGAGTACACGGGCGACTGGGCTCTCTATGAGGGACATGTCTCGGAGTGTGGTACACGCAGGGTGGTCGTGGATGTGTGCACGCCCTACGAGAGGCTTACGCCATCCTCTCCCAAGCGCTTCAATGACATCTGCTTTGGCGGAGCGGTCGAGGGGCAGCAGATGACACTCCATGCGGGGTGTAGCGTGACACCCATCTTTGGCGGTGTGGCGGGCTATGGTGCCCAGCTGACATTTGCCGATGTGGCAAACATAGATGTCTCGCAGGCCGAGGTGCTCGAGGCTGTGGCGCACCTCTTCAACCTCCGCATCTATAGCCATGCGCCTAGCCGAAGCCTCTATATCGAGCCGTATGACGACTTCTATGGCGGGGGTGTGGCAGATTGGCGTGACCGTCAGGTGGGAGATGGCGAGTTGGTGATGGAGCGTGTTGTGGATGGCTTCGAGAGGTATGTGCTTGGTTATCAGCCTACGGATGGCGCTGCGGCAAGCTATACGAGTGGCGAGGAGCGCGAGTTGGGAACTTGGGACCGTCATGTTGAGAACTACGCCGCGAAGCGCAGCACAAAGAGCCTTCTCAACCCCCTCTTTCATCCCACCGCCTCCTTCGCCAATGCCGTAGCCTCGGCACCCTCGGCCGAGGTGCTCACGGTGGGTAATCGCGATATGCTCAGCGAGTCGGGCTATGTTGAGCCACGCATTGTCTACTATCACGGTATGATGTCGCTACCCGATGAGGAGTATTGGCCATCGCCAAGTGGTCGTGCGGGCTACCCCTATGCTGCGTTTCACTCCGCGGAGATGGATGCCACGCTTGCGTTCGACGACCGTGATGGATGCCGTGGCCTGCACCGCTACTACGACACTCAACTTGCGGAGGAGACAACGCGCCAGATGCTCGAGTGCGACATCCACATCTCGCCCGTGGAGTATGCCTCGCTCTTTGACCCGACAAGTGCCGTGACATTGCGCTCGCACTTCCGCCTCGAGGCGTGTGGCCAGAGCTCGCTCTTCAGGCTCGAGCGCATAGAGAGCTACAACCCCCAAACCCACACCGCGCACTGCATATTCGCACGCCGCATGGTGGACTAAATATTTAAACCTTACAACTCTAAATAGCATGAACCGAAACCACAATATCTCGCCTCGCACACCTCGTCGCACCTCGCGTCGATATGAACGCCTCATTGGCATGCTCTGCAACTGCGATATGCTCGACTACGGAGGTCTCGAGAGATGGGCGATGCACCGCCGTGTGGCGCAGCTCACAGGGAGATATGTGGGGCGGTGTCATGCTATGGGGCTCGCGGCAAAGGAGTTTAACTGCTCCTACGAGAAGGTGCGCCGCGCGGTCTATGAGATTGATAAACAACAATCAAACCTTACAACTATGAACTCTACAATCAAAATCAACAACGAGGCCGAGGTCGCCATCATCGACATCGAGGGCACGATAGGCCTCTCGGAGGCGTGGCAGTTCGAGAACCCGGAGAGCCGTGTGACGACATACGAGCGATTCAAAGAGAGTGTGGCGCGCATCGCCGACCTGCGCAATGCACACATCCGCGTGAATATCCGCTCTACGGGTGGCGATGTCAACGATGCCATGCTCATCTACGAGGCGCTGCGTGCTACGGGTGCCAATGTCACAACCTGCTGCTATGGCTATACCGCCTCGGCAGCCACCATCGTGGCGCAGGCAGCAAGCGAGGGGTGCCGCCTCATAGCCCCCACATCGCTCTATCTTATCCACAACTCGCTATGCACCGTGGAGGGTAATGCCGAGGAGCTTACAGCGGAGGTCGAGTTGCTTCGCCAAACGGACGAGCGCATCGCCGAGATATATGCCCGCCACTCGGGATGCAGTGCCGAGGAGATGGCTATGCTGATGGCCGAGAATGGTGGCCGTGGCCGCTGGCTCTCGCCCGCCGAGGTGGTGGCATATGGCCTTGCCGATGCCATGGAGATGAGCGAGCCCGAGCCGTCAAAGCCCGAGCCGTCGAAACCCACGGCAAAGAGGGGTGTCGAGGCGCTGCTTAAGGCTGTCGGCATTGGCGGAGATGATATGCCCGATGTCTCGGATGATGTCAACTACATACCTCATATCGAGGTGCAGGTGGTTGATAAGTCTGCCCTTGGTGAGGTGCAGGCTGCTGCGGATAAATCCGCCATCGCCTTTGGCGAGGGTCAGGATAGGGTGGCGCGCACGAAGCTCACGGAGGTTGAAGACCCCAACCTGATGGAGGCTCCGAACACCGAGCGCAAGCGCGCCTATGATAGCGATGCCCGAGCAATGCGCGTCAGATAGATGAATAATGAAATTTACCGCTAACATTCATTAGCACAATAACTTACCAACTAACTAAAACCTTACTACTATGGGACTTATTGAAAATCCAAAGACCTACACTGGTCGAGACCTCGAGAAGATCTTCTTCCGCCCAATGTTTGCTGGCGAGAGCGCCGAGCAGCTTGGCATTCACATTCTTTATAATATGCCTGTGCCCACCACGGTGCAGATGTGGAGCCCCCGTGCCGATATCCTCAAGGAGTACTCTACGGGCTGGGATGGTGGCGACTCGGCACTCCGCATGCAGAAGCACATCGAGTTGTTCAAGGTCAAGGCCGAGGTTGGCTTCTCCGCTTCGGACTACTTCCAGCAGGTCTACGAGCTTATCACGGGCCGTGCCGATGTGAACATGGACGACCTCACAGGCTCGGAGCTCGAGCAGGCCGAGACCGAGATGTTCCGCCGCGCTATTGCCGAGAGTGTGCGCGTTACGATGTGGGTGGGCGATACCGAGGCACGTCAGTATAACAAGTTCAACGGCTTCTTGACCCTCGCTGCGAAGTATGCCCAGGAGTCGGAGAGTATGCCCGTCGTTGAGTGCAACAATGTGACTCCCGATGCCGATAATGTTATCGATGTGTTGCGCCGCATGTGGCTCGCTGCACCCCCTGCGCTCAAGGCGCTCAAGACGGAGGGTAACCTCGCCTTCTTCCTCACCTCGGACCTTTATGATGCCTACGAGCACTACCTCGACCAGTTTGGTACCGATGGCACCTATACCGACATCGTGTCGGGTCGTCGCGAGTTGTCGTACCACGGCATCAAGCTCGTGGACATGGGCGTGTCGCAGTTCCTGCCCCTCCACTCGACAGGTGTCTCTACCTTCTGTATGCTTACCGACCGTCGCAACCTCGTCTTGGCGGTGAACACGGCGGACTATCCTGGCTCGGAGGTGCGTATGTGGTACAACCCCGACGAGATGGAGAACCGCCAGCGCGCTGTCTTCATGGTGGGCTGCGAGATTTTGGACGAGGAGCTTCTTGTCTTTGCCGACTTCGCTAACAACTAAAAGTTGTGACTATGTCGGAGAATGTAAAATGCTGGCGTGTAGCAGCAACACGCAACCGTGCCGAGCCTCTGTTTGGGTTCGGTACGGCGACCTCGGCGGCATCGGATAAGGTGTGGCACTGGGGTGAGGATAATATGCTGCCGTATGCCCTTTCGCTCATCGCACGCAACTCGGTGGCGCACCGCCGTATAATCAACGACAAGGCGGACTACATCGCGGGCAAGGGCATCGCCTATGATGATAACATCTCGGTTGTTAAGTCGCTGGTTAATAGAGTAAATGGCACGGGCGAGACGCTGCGTAGCGTGATTGCGCGCCTAGCGACCGACGAGGCGATGTTTGGTAATGCCTTCATGGAGGTCGTGACCGATGCCAAGAGGTCGTTCCTCTCGCTCTACCATGTTGACGCCTCTACCTGCCGCCTGTCGCGCGACTCTGGGCATGTCGTCATGCACCACGACTGGTCGAAGTTTCGTAGCACGGAGGCCAAGGTATTGCCACTGTACCCCAGCTTCGAGGAGCAGGCTGATGGTACGCACCGCGCCATCGTACACTACAAAGATTATGAGCCCATGTTCTCGCACTACGGTGTAGCCCCCTATGTTGCGGGTCTGGATGCTGCGGCGATACTCTACAAGACTGACCGCTGGAATATCTCGCGTATAGACAACTCCTTTCAGCTCTCGGGTGTCATGATGCTCGATGGCGCTGTGGGCAGCGAGGAGGAGGCCGACCGCATGGTGCGCATGGCCGAGGAGAGATTTTCGGGTAACCCAGGTCAGGTGCTCTTCGTGTTGCGCGAGTCGGGCGATGGCGACAGCTCGCGCTTCATACCCATCGATGCGAGTGCCGATGGCGACTGGGCGAAGCTCCACGAGCAGGCCGAGAGCGACCTCGTTGTGGCACACTCATGGTTTCGCTCGCTGAGTGGCTTGGATTACGCCTCGGGCTTCTCCACCGAGCGCATACTGCATGAGTATGAGGTGGCGCTAAACACCGTTATCCTCTCGGAGCAGGAGCAGTTGCTCGAGCCTATACGCCACATTATTAGTGATTTGTTTGGTGTCGATGCCTCGTCATTGGCCATCATCAACACGCCACCCGCCCATGTCAAGCCCAGCTACATGAGGGTGTGGGAGGCGCGCAAGGCCGATGGCCTATCGTACGATGAGAGCGACCCCGCGCAGCAGCTCTTCCTCGCCCAGCTGCCCCATGCTAACAACTAAAACCTGATGCTATGAATACGCTTATAACTGCGGAGAGGGTCTACGCCTTGACCTTCTCCCCCGAGGAGCCATATAGCCCCTCGGCAATTACCGAGGCGGATATCGCCGAGGCCGAGAGCCGCTACCTACTGCCCATCCTCGGCGAGGAGCTATACACGGCGGTGGCTTCGTATAGCAAACTCAAAACCGAGTATGTCGAGCCCATGGTTGCCGCGTGGGTGCGCTACATCGTCGAGCCACATCTTGCATCGCGATGCTGCACATGTTATGCCGAGGGTCGTGTTACGGAGGCGGTGAACGAACATACGGAGCGCGTGATGCGTGCGCTGAAGGAGAAGGCCGTGGCCCTCACCCGCCGCCTCTCGGACCATCTCAATGCGCATAGTGCTGACTATATGGAGTATAAACCCGAAGCCAACCCCCTAAATCGCTGTTTTATCTATGGAAATATTGTTCAAGTATATTAGTGGTGCCGTCATGGCGCTTGTGGGCATGCTCTGCCCCATCACTCCGCTTGTCGCCTCGGCAATGCTCTTCATCTCTATCGACTTTCTCACGGGCATCCTCGCCTCGCGTGCCGAGGCCAAGCGTGCGGGCGAGACATGGCACCTGCAGAGCCGCAAGGCGTGGCGCACCGTGACCAAAGCGGGATTTGTGTCCCTCGCCATCGTGATGATGTGGATTATAGATACCACCATCCTCGGCTTCATGCACCTCAACCTCGCCAACATCTTCACGGGCTTTGTCTGTGGCGTGGAGCTCTGGTCCTTCATCGAGAACGCCTCGCGCATAAGTGGTGCTCCGCTCTTTGAGTGGATAGGTCGCTGGCTGAAGCGCCGCATCGGAAGGGAGGTGGGTGGTGAGTAGGGGTCTTCGCAATAACAACCCTGGTAACATCCGCCGCTCGAAGGTGCGCTATAAGGGTGAGGTGCGCCCCAGTCGCGACCCCGACTTCAAGGAGTTTGAGACTATGGCTTACGGATATCGCGCCGTGTTCGTATTGTTGGATACCTACCGCAGCCGCTACGGCCTCGCCACCATACGCCAGATGCTCAACCGATATGCTCCTCCCACGGAGAACTTCACCGAGGGCTATGTGCGCTTTGTGGCTGACTGCTCGGGAGTTATGCCCGACGAGGTTATAGACACCCGCTCCGAGAAGGATATGATACCCATCGTTGCGGCGATGTCGAAGATTGAGAATGGCGTGGCTGCAAACATCGCGGATGTGGAGCGCGGCTGGGAGCTCTTTATTGGCGGAAATTAATCCCATTTTGGGGCTGTGTGACACAAGGTCGCGCAGCCCCTTTTCTATATCCGATTTTTTTGCTATCTTTGCCCTAATAAACACTTAATATATATGAAACGCTTTGCAACTCTTTTACTATTTGCTTTGTTGGGCTGTGCCACACTCTCGGCGCAGTATGATAATATTATCACCCCTGCACCTCTGATGATGGATGACAAATTCCTAAATTATATCCCCATTGAGGAGGGTGAGTTCGATTTCACGCAAGAGCTTAAACTCTACTTTGACATCAGTGAACATAGCGACATATCACCCGAGGATAGGGAGCGCCTTATCGCTGCGGCGGAGGCTGCGGGTCTCAACTTCGAGGTCGTGAAGCGTGAACCCAAAAAGGGTGGCATCATTCTTTCGTTGTGCCCTATGCCATATACACACAACAATGAGGGCTATGCAATTTTAACCGACAAGGGTAATGTCTATATTTGGGGCCACGATGCCGCAGGCCTGTTTTATGCTCTCCAGACTGCGCGTCAGTTGGTTGAGAGTGGCGAGTGGAAGAAAGGACTTATTGTCGACTACCCACGCTTCGGCTATCGCGGTGCGCTCATAGATATCTCGCGCCACTTCCGCTCGGTGGATTTCCTTAAGCGTCAGATAGATATGATGGCGCGCGTGAAGATGAACCGCCTGCACCTGCATCTCACGGATGCTGCGGGCTGGCGACTCGAGATTGAGAGCTACCCACGCCTCACGAGCTACGCCGCATGGCGCACGCCCCACGACTGGAAGGGTTGGTGGTATGGCGACCGTCAGTTCGTCGATGAGGGCACGGAGGGTGCTTCGGGCGGCTACCTCACAAAGGAGGAGGCTCGCGAGTTGGTGGCCTATGCTGCCGACCGCTACATAACCATCATCCCCGAGATTGAGATGCCTGGCCACTCCGACGAGGTCTTGGCGGCATATCCCGAGTTGAAGTGTACGCACGCTCCAGAGCGTCAGGGCGACCTCTGCATCGGCAAGGAGGCTACATTCGAGATGATGCAGGCGATACTCGACGAGGTTATCGAGATATTCCCCTCGGAGTATATCCACATCGGTGGTGACGAGGCTGGCAAGGGTGACTGGAAGCTGTGCGAGGATTGTCAGCGCCGTATGCGCGAGGAGGGCTTGGAGAGTGTCGATGAGTTGCAGAGCTACATGATACACCGCATCGAGGAGTATCTCAATGCGCGTGGCCGCCAGATTATCGGTTGGGATGAGATTTTGGAGGGTGGCCTTGCCCCCAACGCTACGGTTATGTCGTGGCGTGGCGAGGAGGGTGGCCTTATGGCTGCCGAGGCGGGACATAAGGTCGTTATGTCGCCCCACGGCTACTGCTATATCGATGCACCACAGGATGCCCCCTACTCACAGCCCGAGAGCATCGGTGGCTACCTACCCTTGGAGAAGGTCTACTCTTATGACCCCGCACCCGCAACTATGTCGAACGATGTGAGTAAGTATATCCTTGGTGTTCAGGCAAATCTGTGGGCGGAGTTTATTGTCGAGGACTGGCACTACGAGCATATGTTGTGGCCCCGTGCTATCGCCATTGCAGAGATAGGTTGGTCATGGCCATTCAACAAGAATTTTGCCGACTTCCGCCGTCGCGCGGTGGACATTGTCGACCGCATGATTGAGGAGGGCTACACCCCCTTCGACCTTAAGAACGAGATTGGCAACCGCCCCGAGTCGAAGGAGGATGTCAAGCACTTGGCATTGGGTAAGAGCGTAACATACCTCGAGCCCTCGCGCTACTATGCGCCGAAGTATGCTGCGGCGTGGGATGCAACGCTGACGGATGGCAAGCGTGGCACATGGACCTATGCCGATGAGCGCTGGCAGGGCTTCCTGGGCCGTGGTGGCGTGGATGTAATCATCGACTTGGAGAAGGTTACAAAGATTCACAGCATCAGCGCCGACTTTATGCAGATATGTGGCCCTGGCGTCTTTATGCCCTGCTTGGTGGAGATTGCCATATCGGAGGATGGCGAAAACTACACGAAGATTGCCGATGTTGAGCACGAGGTTGTGGTGGATGAGTTGCCCTCGTTCAAGGCCTTTGGCTGGGAGGGTAGTGCCAAGGCGCGCTACATACGCTACAAGGCTCACCGCAGTAAGTTCTCGGGCTTCTTGTTTGTAGATGAGATAGTTGTGCGATAGACGATGACCGACGGCAAGGAGCATATCGAGGCGATGACCCCCGAGGAGGTCCTCCATAAGTGGTGGGGTTATGAGGCCTTTCGACCCAAGCAGCGCGAGATTATAGATGCGGTGCTTGCGGGTTGTGATACCCTTGCACTAATGCCCACGGGAGGTGGTAAGTCGCTGACCTATCAGGTGCCCGCACTTATGAGCGAGGGTATAGCTATTGTCATAACGCCACTTATCGCCCTCATGAAGGACCAGGTCGACAGGCTCCGCAAGTTGGGCATCCCCGCTGTTGCCGTGCACTCGGGCATGGACTCGCGAAAGATAGAGATTGCGCTCGACAACTGTACCTATGGCGATGTCAAACTGCTCTATATCGCCCCCGAGCGCCTCGCCACGGAGGCCTTCCGTGTGCGTCTGCGTAGCATGAATGTTAGCATCATCGCGGTGGATGAGGCGCACTGCATCTCGCAGTGGGGCTATGACTTCCGCCCCTCATATCTTCGAATTGCCGAGTTGCGAGAGTATCAGCCCAAGGCTACGGTCTTGGCACTTACGGCCTCGGCAACCGACATCGTGTCGACCGACATTATGCACCACCTTGGGTTTAAGACCCATAACATAATCCGCACAAGTTTTGCCCGCCCCAACCTCTCCTATGTCGTTCGCAATGTGGATGATAAGCTGGAGCATACGCTGCGCATCGTTCGCAATGTCGAGGGCTCGGGCATCATCTATGTCCGCACTCGCGAGGGGTGCGAGCAGTTGTGTGAGCAGCTGCGTGCCGAGGGTGAGAGCGCGAACTTCTACCATGCGGGACTACCCTCCATGGAGCGCTCCCTGCGACAGGATGACTGGGTGGCGGGCAAGGTGCGCATCATGGTCGCTACAAATGCCTTTGGCATGGGCATCGACAAGGCCGATGTGCGCTTCGTGGTGCACTACGCCATGTGCGACTCGTTGGAGGCATACTATCAGGAGGCGGGACGCGCGGGCCGTGATGGCGTGCGTAGCTATGCCGTGTTGCTCACCTCGAACGATGACAGCGACCGCATCGTGCGCCTCTTCAAGGCGGAGTTCCCACCGCTGGCCGATATCAAGCGTGTCTACGAACTCGTTATGAACCACCTGCAAATCGCAATCGGCGATGGCGAGGGTGGCTCATTCCCCTTTAACATATACGAATTTTGTCACAACGCGCGCCTCTCGGTAAATGCTGTTGTCGGTGCGCTCAAAATACTGGAGCAGAATAACTTACTAACGCTTGTCGACGAGCAGGACAACCCCGCGAAGTTGATGTTTACATGCAGCCGCGATGCGCTCTACAAGATTAATGCTGGTGGCAACGACATGGACCTCGTGCTGCGCTCCATCCTGCGCCTCTACAATGGCGTCTTCACCCACTTCCGCTCTATCGACGAGTTGCAGATTGCGGCATTCTCGGGCCTCAGTGCCGAGCGTGTCCACGAGATGCTGCGCATGCTTTGGCGTATGCATGTCATCCGCTATATCCCCGCCTCGCGCACCCCGATGATATACCTCGACTCGGAGCGATTGCCCATTGCCGACATCTTCATAGCCCCCGAGACCTACCGCCACCGCTACGATATGACCGTGGCGCGCTTCGACGGCATGCTCAAATACTCAACCTCGGAGGATGAGTGCCGCAGTGTCATCATACAGCGCTATTTCGGAGATAAGGAGGCTACACCGTGCGGTGTTTGCGATGTATGCTTGCGTGCCAAGCGCAAGGCGAAGGGTGGTGGCGACGACTGCGAGCGCAGGGTTGTGGAGACACTCTCGTGCCGCGAACTGGACATTAAGGAGCTGGTTACGGAGCTTGGTGCGGATGGTGAGCGTGTGGTGGAAATAGTGGACAAATTGGTGCGCGAGGGTAAAATTTTGCTCTCCGAGCGAGGCAAACTGAAAATTATTAAGTAACTTTGCGCGTTAATTTTACAAATTAAACCCAGCAAATGGCATTCTTGGAGACCATAGATAACGATACGGTGGCGGCACTTCCAGCTGCGCGCTTCCCTGGTCGCATAGTCGTGGTCGATAAGGATAGCGCGATAGGTGCGGCATGCGAGGATTTGCGCCGATATAAGATGGTTGGCTTCGACACCGAGACGCGCCCCTCGTTCCGTGCTGGCGTGAGCTACAAAGTATCGCTCTTGCAGCTCTCAACTCCCGATACATGCTACCTCTTCCGCCTCTCGCGCATACGCCTCGACAACCGCATCTTGAAGGTGTTGGGCTCGCACGAGATTCTTAAGGTGGGTGCCGACATCATGGGCGACATACGCTCGTTGCACGCGCTGCGCGACTTCAAGGCCGATGGCTTCGTAGATTTGCAGCACGAGGCGATACGCTGGGGCATCCAGGAGAAGAGCCTGCGTAAGCTCTCGGCCATAGTCCTCGGTGAGCGCGTGTCGAAGGCACAGCGCCTGAGCAACTGGGATGCTGAGCAGTTGACACCCCAGCAGCAGGAGTATGCTGCAACCGATGCGTGGGTGTGTCCCCGCATCTTGAATCACCTCATGGCGACAGAGCCAAAGAGCGAGCCACCGCACATCATCGCGTGTCGTGGTGTCGTGGAGACACTAAATGCCCCCACGAAGCGCCCCCGCAAGCGCCATCACCGCCATAGAGAGACTTCGGAAAATAAAAACTCAAAAACATATGAGCAGTAAGCAGACATTGAGCATCGTACACCTACGCCGTGGTAAGGAGGAGTCGTTGGAGCGCCGCCACCCATGGGTTTTTTCTGGCGCCATCGAGCGCATCAGCGAGGGCATAGCACCTTTGCAGGAGGGCGACATCGTGGATGTGGTAACCAAGGCGGGTGAGTTCATCGCGCGTGGTCACTACCAGATTGGCTCCATCGCTGTGCGTGTTCTCTCGTTCGAGCGCGAGGAGATAGACAGCGCATGGTGGCAGAAGCGCATCGCTTCGGCAAAGAGCCTCCGCGAGGCGTTGGGCATTGCCCACAATGCGGAGACCACATGCTACCGCCTTGTGCATGGCGAGGGCGACTTGTTGCCTGGTTTGGTTGTCGATGTCTATGAGCGTACCGCCGTTGTGCAGTGCCACTCTGTGGGTATGTACCACTCGCGCATGCAGATTGCCGAGGCCATTCGTGCGGTCTATGGCGATGAGATTGAGGCTATCTACGACAAGAGCTCGCAGACGCTTCCCTTCAAGGCCGACCTCGGTGCTATCGATGGCTACTTGTGGGGTAGGGCTTCGGAGCGCGACAATGTGGTGTTGGAGAATGGCCTGAAGTTCAAGGTCAACTGGGAGGAGGGTCAGAAGACAGGCTTCTTCATCGACCAGCGCGAGAACCGCGACCTTGTGCGCCAGTATTCGCGTGGCCGCAAGGTGCTCAACACCTTCTGCTATACGGGCGGTTTCTCTGTTGCTGCTCTTGCTGGTGGTGCACGCGAGGTTGTGAGCATCGACCTCTCGGAGCGCGCTGTAAAGTTGGCTGACGAGAACGTACGCATCAACTTCGGTGACGATGCACCTCACGAGGCTATAGCATGCAACGCTGTGGAGTACCTCAAGGATATCGATGATAGCTACGACCTTATTATCCTCGACCCACCTGCTTTTGCCAAGCACCACAAGGTGTTGGGTAACGCATTGCAGGGTTACAAGAAGATCAATGCCCGTGCTATGGAGAAGATTCGCCCTGGTGGCATTCTCTTTACCTTCTCATGCTCGCAGGCAGTAAGCCGCGACCTCTTCCGCACAACAATCTTCACCTCGGCAGCTATTGCCAAGCGCAAGGTGCGCATCATAGGTCAGCTCACGCAGCCCGCCGACCATCCCATCAACATCTACCACCCCGAGGGTGAGTACTTGAAGGGCTTGGTGGTTTATGTTGAGTAGGCAGCTAACCAATTGAATTATAGACAACAAACAATATGAAAAGACTTATTATCACACTTTTTGCTGCGGCAGCCATGGTTGGTTGCGCAGGTAAGGGGGAGCAGGTTGTCATCAACGACCAGAACCCTGTGAACGAGGCTTACGAGAAGAGCGGCAAGTTGGCTTATAAGGCTATCGAGGCTACCTCTTATGAGGAATTCAAGAGTGCTCGTGTAGAGTTGGAGAAGTATGAGGAGGCATTCCGTACACAGGTTGGTGGCGAGGCATACCTCATCTACCTCGAGGAGTGTAACTATATTTTTGAGGAATTGTAAAGGAGTATGGCTATGAAGAGAAATAAGCGAGAGAGATTGATTGTTGCAGGCGTAGGCGCTGCATTTGTTGTGGGTCTTTTGACACTCTCTAACATCTATAACCCATCACCCAAGATTACTACTCCTGAGCAGGATGCTCTGATGCTTGAACTTAAGGCTAAGACCATTCACTCTGAGATTGACTTGCGCAACCTCGAGAAGCTCGCCTATGAGTATGAGATTGCCTATCGTCATAGCTATGGCGGTGCTAAGGCCATGTATTTTAAGAGTCTTGCTGAGCCTATCATCGTCGCTGCGGGTGATCGTCGCGAGGCTATACGCGCCGAGGAGGATATCGTAGCTGCTGCGCAGAATAAGTTCAACACCACTTTGAACGATATCGACGAGGCATGGTGCATGAAGCTAGGCTCTGTGGAGGAGTGCTTGGCTACCATTGCTGAGAACGACGCAAAGATTAAGGAGAAGGAGGCTCAGATTGAGACCTTGGTATTGCGTAAGCAGGAGCTTGGTGCTCAGGCGTGGAGCGGTCCTGGTGGTAAGCTCGATGAGAGTTGCCTCGAAGAGATTGGTAGCGTGGATAAGAGCATCGAGAAGTGCTACGAGGATATTGCAAAGTATGAGCACAAGTCTCATATCATAGAGTTGGCATACCGCCTGCAGAATGGCGCAGACTTGGAGTTCCCCGAAGCTGTTATGGTTGAGGAGTGCTGCGATTGCTGCGAGGATGTAGAGGTTGTTGAGTAATACTTACTCGTTAACCATATAATAAACAAAGGGTTGTCCATGTGGACAACCCTTTGTTTTGTTGTTTGCGGAGCTTGCTATTTGCTTGCTGATGCGTATCCCGACATGGGGTAGAGAGCAAATGGATAGTATGTTGTGTAGCCATTAAGCACAATCTTCGCATTACTATTCTCCCTCTTTACAGTGTAGGTCTGCAGTGTGGGTGTTGAGCCATCGTCTGAGTCGGCAATGTAGAGCTTTGTAACGTAACCCGTAGCATGGTCAATCTCATAGCCCCATATGGTCACAGCGTGTGCACCATTGAAGTTAGATGACATCGCCACAGCCATACTTGACATACCGTGCTCGAAGGCCTCGACAATATACTCCGAGAACTTCTTCAAGGGGTCTGCCACGCTGCTGCCACGCCAGTTGTAGTTGTTAATCTCTGTAATATAGGTTTTGGGATTATACAACCACCCCCAAATATAATCATCATACTGGTACATATCTGCGTAGATGCTTGACCACTGCGACTTGAAGTAGCCACCAGTGCCACTGCGGGGGTATGCACGATTGGCTGTGCCATTCGTGGTATAGAGGTCGCGACCCTCGAAGTACCAGATAACACCGCCATCAGTCCAGTTACCGCGCACGAGGTTTTCCCAGTTGTCGCGGAACGCATCCATAATCTGAAGCTCGTAGTCATACTTGCTCACTGTGCCATTGGGGCAACCTGCGGGGAGCGTATTGCCATCAGCCACATAGCGGTCCTGGAACCACTGAATGATGTTTGAAGAGGATGCTGCCCAGCACATCATGGCATCTGCCTGTGCAACCTGTGAGGTGCTCTTCTTGTTCACATCGTACCAGCCCGAGGTCATGGATACTTCCTCGGCAAATATGATGGATGTGCCAGTGTTGGTGACCTCCTCGGCAGTGATAGTGAGCGTGTTAGATTTCATGCCTTTGCGCTCAGCATATACCGAGTATGTGCCAGCCACGTTGGTGACAAAGGTTGTGCCATTGAACTTGCTACCATTGATGTAGATTGTCGCCTCGTCAGTTACATCTCTGTCGCCATCCTTTGTTATGACGCTCAATTTTGAACCATCCACGCCATTGGCCAAGATGGTTGTTGCCGATGCCTTGAGAGTGATCTCCTCGGCTACAATCTCGCCACCTGTGATGCTGTTCTCCCTACTGAGTACTAAGTTTACTGTCGTTGTCTGGCCTGCACTCATCTTGAAAGTTGATATTGTTCCGCTGTCTGGCTTGCGAATCTCATAGCGCTTCTCACCATCTATATATACGCCAAAGGTGAATGCAACGTTTCTTGCTGTATTCATTGGGAATAGCATGGTTGAGAACTGTGAAGAGCTGCCGTATGCTATGATACTATCTGATGAGCTATTCGTAGAAGTTGTATTTGATTTTATTTCAAGTGTTCGCTTTTCGTCAAACTTAATGCTGGTACCATTGCTTGTCGCGCTTACTTCGATGGCTATATCTTGCGACAAGAGGTCGTTGGAGTTATAACCATTGGCGAGAGATAGGTTGAAGTCCATCTTATGCATCAGGTGAGAGAATGAGATTGGTAGCTCCACCTCTTTGCCACTCTTTACTGTTAGTACGGGAGAGTAGTTGTCACCCTTGAAAGATGTCATGAAGATATTGTCCGCAGCATTGCGGTTGAGAGTAATGTTTGTAGACGGATTCTCTGTGGCGGGGTATAGCGCCGATACAGCGTAGTACTCTCCTGTGGGAATCTCACCATAGAAACGTGCGCGCTTGCCATCTGCAGAGATGTCGCTTGACGACTTGATGCTGAATTCAGCGTATATGGTAGAGTAGTAGTTTACAACAAGTGCCACGGTGATGCGGTCGCCAACCTCCCATGTTGTTGTGTTGCCATTAAGTGCCACGCGTGTATCGTCGTCATCTGCCTCTACATCAGCGACAATGCACACCTCGACCATCTCGTTCTTTGCGCTACTCTCTATCTGCTCGATGCTCACCGACTCACAGCCCGAGGCAAAGAGCATCATAACACTAGCGAATATAAGGAGTATTCTCTTCATATTTGTCGGTATTAGAGTTCGTTTTCCTGAGAGAAGTCGGGGATTCCAAAGCCCTCATCCTCACCAATATTACTTGCAGTGAAACCTGCCTCCACGCAACACTCTATGCTTGTGAGCGTAGGGGTCTCATAGTCGTTATACACAGATTGTTTTTTCATCTCGAATAGTAGTTATTAATGTTTTATTTTTTTGCAAACAGGTTAGTACTGAGCTACTTACCGCCGAATAGTGCCTCCTCATCGCGATAGTTGTAGAGCTGGTCGCGTAGGCGTGGGGTGAAACCCGCACGACGTATCGTGGTCTTCATTGCCTCGCGGTCGAAGCGTGTTGTAGCACCCGCTGACGACACCACATTCTCCTCAATCATTATAGAGCCCATGTCGTTGGCACCGCTCTTGAGAGCTATCTCTGCCACCTCCTTGCCCACGGTGAGCCACGAAGCCTGAATGTTGGGGATGTTGTGCAGTATGATACGACTCATGGCTATGATGCGTAGATACTCCGTAGCCGAGAACTGAGGCGCTATACCCTCCCTCTCTAGCTGCGTGCCCTTGGGACAGAAGACCCAGGGTATGAAGGCTGTAAACCCGCGTGCCTCGGCGGGCTTAACAGCCTGAAGGTCGCGAATGGTGATTAGGTGGTCGACCCTCTGGTGTGGAGTCTCCACATGGCCATACATCATCGTCGCAGTGGATGGGATGCCGAGCCTGTGTGCCTCGTGCATCACACGTAGCCACTCAGCCGCCGAGGGCTTGGCGGGCGATATGCGCTTGCGCACCTCCTCCGATAGGATCTCAGCACCCGCACCTGGCAGGGTGTCGAGTCCCGCAGCGCGCAGGCGCTCCAGAGTCTCGAGGGTTGTTATGTTGCTTATCTGCGCTATGTGCGCCACCTCGGGGGCTCCCAATGCATTGAGGCGCAGGGTGGGGTACTCGCGCTTTATCTGGCTGAATAGTGTCTCGTAGAAGTCGATGCCCAGCTTGGGGTGCATGCCACCCTGAAGGAGTAGCTGATCTGCGCCCAAGGCGAGTGCCTCATCAATCTTTTGACGATACTCTGCCATGGTTGTAATGTAGGCCTTCTCGGTCTCGTGGGGCTTGCAGTGGAAGTTGCAGAAGCGGCAGCCAGACTTGCAGACGTTGGTGATGTTCACGTTGCGGTCTATCTGCCACGTCACCACCGAGGGGTCTTTGACAGCGCTCTTACGCAGTGTGTCTGCCACGTCGCAGAGCAACTGCAGCGGAGCGTTGTCGTAGAGTGTGTATGCCTCGCTGCGCGATATGGACTCGCGCATGAGAACGCGCTCAATGATTGTATCTATAGAAGCCATTATAGCGTGTCTATTACTTGTTTAGTAGAAGTTTGAAGTCGAGTGTGCGGCGATTCATGTCGACGCTCTTGACACGGATGCGCACGGGTGATCCCAATGTCAGGCGTATGCCCGACGAGCGACCAACAACCTCGTAGCGCGCTTCGTCGAAGCGGTAGTAGTCGTCGCCATCGATGTCGCGAAGGAATGCCATGCCCTCAACGTGAGTATCGTTAAGCTCGATATAGACACCCCACTCGGTCAATCCCGATATTACACCCTCGAACTCCTCGCCGATGCGGTCGCGCATAAACTCTGCCATCTTATACTTGATGCTTGCACGCTCGGCCTCCGATGCCACAATCTCGCGCTCGGTAGAGTGTACGCATAGCTCCTCGAGCTGCTTCTTGTCGGCGCGCTTCTCCCCATCGAGATATGCCGCCAAGAGGCGATGTACCATCATATCGGGGTAGCGGCGGATGGGTGATGTGAAGTGCGTGTAGTAGGGGAAGGCGAGGCCATAGTGACCGATGTTGTCGGTCGTATATACCGCCTTTGCCATGCTACGCACCGCGAGTGTGGTGATGGCATTCTGCTCCGCACTGCCCGCGATGGTGGTGAGTAGCTTGTTCATCTCCTTGGCTACTGCACGACCCTTCTGTGCCTTGAAGTAGTGTCCAAAGCGAAGGGCGAAGTCGCGGAAACGCTCGAGCTTATCCTCCGAGGGCTCGTCATGCACACGAAAGACCATGGGGCGTGGTACGCGGCGACCATTAGATATGCGGTGTGCACAGTACTCAGCCACGCGGCGGTTGGCAAGGAGCATAAACTCCTCGATAAGTTGGTTAGCCTCCTTCTGCACCTTGGTGTAGACACCTATGGGGCGACCCTTCTCGTCGAGACGGAAGCGCACCTCGTCGCGCGCAAAGGCAATGGCGCCATGTTTGAAACGGTCGCTACGCAGCTTCTGTGCAAGAGTGTTGAGCGTGATAATCTCCTCTTTGTAGTCGCCCTCACCCGTCTCGATTACCTGCTGCGCCTCCTCGTAGGCGAAGCGGCGGTCGGAGTGTATCACGGTGCGACCAAGCCACTCCTTCTGAATCTCGGCATTTTCGTTAAGTGTGAATACCGCCGAGAAGCATAGCTTATCCTCGTTGGGGCGTAGCGAGCAGAGGTCGTTACACAGGCGCTCGGGGAGCATAGGCACGGTGCGGTCCACTAAATATACCGATGTTGCACGCTCGACAGCCTCGTTGTCCACCACCGAGCCAGGTGTTACATAGTGTGTAACATCGGCAATATGTACGCCCACCTCCCATAGACCATTACCGAGACGCACGATAGAGAGTGCATCGTCGAAGTCCTTAGCATCTGCGGGGTCGATGGTGAATGTCGTGCGGTCGCGCATATCACGGCGGCGCGCTATCTCCTCCTTGGTTATTGTGCTATCTATGCGGTTTGCTGCGTCGATGACCTCCTTCTCGAAGTGGTAGGGTAGGTCGAACTCTGCGAGTATGGCGTGCATCTCTGTGTCGTTGTCTCCCGCTCTGCCGAGGCGCTCGATAAACTCACCCTCAGGCAGACGCTCACCCTCCGCCCAGTCGATGATGCGCACAGCAACCTTATCACCACTCTCTACATCGGGGTATCGCTTACGTTGCAGGCGTATATCCACACCGAGGCGGCGTGCGTCGGTAGACACGAATATGTTGTTTGTGGTGACTTCAGCAGTGCCGATATAGGGTCGGCGACTGCGCTCCACAATCTCAGTTATTGTTCCCTCAAGCTCGCCATCGCGTGAGCGGCGTGCCACAGCGACCATCACGCGGTCGCCAGTGAGAGCACCACCGCCATTGCGGCGCGACACGTATACATCGCTCTCGAGGGCCTCCACCTCGACATATAATGAGTTGGGGGTCATCGATGACACGACACCCTCATAGCGGGGCATGGCTGCGCGTGCAAGACGATACTTGCTGCGTGCCACCTCCTCCACGAAGCCATCCTCCATGAGCTGGCGTATGATGGCGAAGGTCATGGTGCGACCATCACGGTCAGCACCTCCCGAGGCTGCTGCAAGGTGCTTGAGTGAAAACTTTGTGTCGGGGAACTCGCGGAACATGCCCACGATGAATGAGGCACGCTCATCGCGGTTGTTCCCGCGTCTATTCTTATTCTTCTTTCCCATTTATCTCTGTTGTGTTACTTGTTGAGGATGTGTAGTGCCATGCGTCGCATCATGCGCTCTCCAACCTCCAGTGCTGCCTCATCGGGGCAGAATGTTGCGGTGTGTGAGCCTCCCGCATTTGCTCCTACGCCAAGGCGATAGAAGAGTGATGGGTAGCGCTCGGTGTAGTAGCCGAAGTCCTCGGCAGTGGTCATGGGCTGCAACTCCCTGACGGTGATGCCCTCATCCGAGGCAATTATCATAGCCTCGTAGGATAGGAGCATGTCATTCACCACGCAGGGGTAGCCGCGGTTGATGTCGACATCCACCTTCACACTATACTTTTCGGACACAAGGCGCGCATTGCCATGTATGTGGGTGTAGATGCGCTCGCGCTCCTCCTTGTCGAATGTGCGCATGGTGCCCTCGGCATTCACCTCGCCAGGTATCACGTTGGTAGCGCCCTCGGCAATCACGCGACCCACCGACACCACACCATCGGGAGAGTTGAGCGACGTTGTACGCACAATCATATCTGCCATCGCAGTTACGGTGTCGTCTATATCCTTGCGGCGTGCGGCGTGTCCTCCGCGGCCTGAGACCTTGAAGCGTAGCTCGTCGTTCGATGCCATGAAGCGACCGGGACATATGCCTATCTCGCCTACCTCGAGGCGTGCATCTACATGCTCGCCAATCACCGCTGCCACATCATAGCCCGCAAAGGGCTCCTCCTTCAATACGAGCGATGCGCCTCCAGGGTTAAGCTCCTCACCTGGCTGGAAGATACCGAAGAGTGTGCCCTCGAAGTCGCGCTCGCGGTTGAGGCTTTGCAATACGCCAAAGAGTATCGCTGCGTGCATATCGTGGCCACAAGCGTGCATAACACCCTTATTCTCTGAACGATACTCTACCACGTTAAGCTCCTCGATGGGTAGTGCATCGATGTCGGCACGCAGTACCACTGCGCGCTGGTGGTTGCCGCGCTTACCCTCGATTACTGCCAACACCCCCGTGTCCGCTATGGCGCGGTAGGGTATGCCCTCACTACGTAGAGCATCTATAATGAACTGCTGCGTCTTGTGCTCCTGAAACGAAAGCTCGGGACGACGGTGCAGTGCTCTGCGAAAATCTAACATGCTCACCATAGCGCTACTCTGTTTTGCGGGGTTTGTAGTGGCGTGCCATTTGCGCTACGCCGCGTGTGTAGTCTGAGGTTGTGCCGCAGCAACCGCCCACGATATTGAGAAGTCCGCGCTCTGCCGCAGTGCGGAGGGTCTCGGTATGCTTCTTGGCTGTCTCGGGGTGGCGACCCTTCTGGTCGGGAATACCAGCCGAGGGTGCTGCATATGTGGGTAGCGAGGTGAAGCGTGTGAGAAGCTCGATGTTGTCCACTACGTTCTTCACGCCATACGAGCAGTTGAAACCTATGGCTAGGGGCTCGAACTTTGCAACATCCTCCACGAACTTCTCAATGGGGCGACCCGATACGAGCAATCCTCCAATCTTTGAGAGTGTTGCTGAGATAATGATGGGTAGCTCGGGCGCTATCTCGCGACACAACTCCGCGGCAATCTCAGCGTTGCGCACATCTGTTACGCTCTCAATAAGCAAGATGTCTGCGCCCTCGCGCTTGAGTGCTTCGATGAGTGTGCGGTATGATGCGCGCAGCTCATCTTCGGTGAGGTCTATGGCGAGTGTGATGTTTCGCGTTGATGGGCCTATCGAGCCCGCGATGAATACCTCCTTGCCACTCTTCTCGCGTGCCTCGCGTGCTGCACGCAGTGCCGCTGTAACGATCTCATCTGTTGAGGTCTCCACACCACACGATGCAAGCATCAGCGGGTCAGCCATGAAGGTGTTTGTGGTGATGATGTTAGCTCCCGCCTTTATCGATGCCTCGTACATGGTCACCACGCGCTCGTAGTCGCTAATCGAGAGTGTGTCGGGTACGATGTCGCGGCGTGTGCCAGTGAGTGTGGTGCCTATTGCGGCATCCTTGACGAGTATATGTCGCTGCATCAACTCCTTGATGCGGTTGTGTATAGTGTTCATAGTCAATCTTCTATTTGTATATTTCTATCTCGAAGAGTGTGTTCCAGTCCTTGCCCGTAACGTAGAGGTGACCATTCTCGGCGTTGTACGCAATACCGTTTAGGGCCTCTGCCTGTGGGTTATCCTTGAGTATTGAACGCAGGGGCGAGAGGTCGATAAAGCCGAGTACCTTACCGCTCTTTGGGTCTATCTCCACGATGCTGTCGGTGAGGTATATGTTCGCCCAAAGTGAACCATCTATCCACTCTAACTCGTTTATAAGGTCGAGGGTCATATCGTTGAGTGTCACGTTGATAACACCCTCGGTTGCAAATGTCTTGTCGTTTATCTTGCGTATTGTTGCTGAGCCATCCGACATATATAGATGTTCGCCATCCGATGTTATGCCCCAGCCCTCGCCACGATAGGGGATGGTCTCTATCTCCTTGCCCGTTGCGTCGTATACGTGTGCCTTTTCAGACATCCATGTGAGTTGATATATAAGGCCTTTGTGGTGTGTTATGCCCTCGCCGAATTCGCTCTTTGGTAGTGATGCCACGATGTCGCACTTGCCCGTTGTGAGGTCTATGCGCTGTAGGTGCGACATGCCCTCGCGGCCTGTACCCTCCCACATCACGCCATCGACATACTGCAATCCCTGCGTGTAGCTTGATGCCGAGTGCGGGTACTTGTTCACCACGCGGTAGTCATACTGCGCGGCATTTACGCTTGTCTGCTTGTGTGTAGCCTCGCTGTTGGTCTCTTTGTCGCTTTTTGTGGTTGTGCCGCCGCATGAAACGAGTAGTGTTGTGGCGGCTATGGCGAGTGTCGTAATCATCTTTATTCCTGTCATATACATATATTTATATATTATGCGCCGCAAAGATAGTTTTTTTCATGTAAAATACCTATCTTTGAACCAAAATAATGTTTCAAAGATGGTTTATTATGTAGACTTTACTACTTCGACCAATGATGATGCTCGTGGTGCGGAGTATGGACATATGGATGTTGTGTGGGCTGGTCGCCAGAGCGCAGGACGTGGTCAGCGTGGCCATACGTGGCATAGCCGCGAGGGCGATAACCTAACTTTCTCGGTTGTGCTCACGCCAACATTTCTCCCTGTTGTTGAGCAGTTTATGCTCTCGGAGATTGTCGCCCTAGCTTTGGTCGATATGCTTGCCGAGTATGGCGTCGAGTGCCGCATAAAGTGGACTAACGATATCTATGCGGGGGATAATAAGATTGCTGGTGTGCTTATCGAGCAGTCGCTCTCGGGTGATACTATTGCACGCACGATTGTTGGCATTGGTCTTAATGTCAACCAGCGAGAGTTCCCTGCCGACCTGCCTAATCCCACCTCTATGATCGTTGAGCGCGGTGCTGAGTGCGATAGGCGCGAGGTTTTGGATTGCTTTTTGAGGCATCTCGAGGGGTGGTATGCGCGCCTTGAGGCTGGCGAACGAGCGGCTGTGGAGGAGTCCTACCGCAAAAGGATGTATCATCTTGACCAGGAGCATACTTACGCTCTTGCCTCGGGTGAGCGTTTTAGGGCAACGATTCGCGGTGTTCGCCCCATGGGTCACTTGTGTCTGGAGCATGCTGATGGTGTAGTTCGCGAGTATGCCTTTAAGGAGGTTGAGTTTGTACTAAAGGCGAGAAAAGAGTAAAAAGTTGAATAAAATTTTTGTTTTCCACGAAATGTTGCTTATATTTGTGGTTGCGAAACTAATACAATAACTTAAATACTACTTGAATTATGGCTAATGTACCTGCTAATTTGAAGTACTCTAACGACCATGAGTGGTGCCGTGTAGAGGGTGATGTTGCCGTTATCGGCATTACTGATTACGCTCAGTCACAGCTTGGTGACATTGTTTTCGTTGACGTTCCCACTGTAGGTGAGACTATCGAGGCAAACGAGGTTTTCGGCTCTATCGAGGCTGTTAAGACTGTATCAGACGCTTTCTCTCCCGTTAGCGGCGAGGTTATCGAGTTCAACGAGGCTGTTGAGGCTGACTCATCACTTGTTAACAAGGATCCATATGGCGAGGGTTGGTTGGTAAAGATCAAGATGTCTAACCCTGCTGAGGTTGATGGTTTGTTGGATGCAGCTGCATACGAGGCCCTCATCGGTTAATTAAGGTTTTCGGCAAGGTTACTTTTGTTGAAAAATCTTGGGAAAATGGGATGCTCAACGCTATGTTGAGCGTCCTTTTTTTTGTTTTTTATATGCGTGAAATTGTGCTGTAGGGCTACTCTATTGTAAAAATATGCGCCTTTATATAGGTTTATATTGAAAAAATATGTCATATTGTTGGGATATTTAAAAATAATTTTATATATTTGCATTGATATTTGCGACTATACTCTCTATAGCCGCCGATATTTGCGTTAAACAGAACACAATTATTTTATTAACCATTACTAAATTTCTAAACTATGAGGAAAATTTTTACAACCCTCAAGTCTGTTGTAGCTGGTACTTTGGTAGCTGCTATGGCATTGTCAGTGTCATGTTCTTATGACGACACTGGCGTTAAGAATGAGATCGAGAAGATCAAGACTGATCTTGCGACCTTGACAGAGCGTGTTGACGCTTTGGAGGATAAGCTCGATGATCAGGTTGCTAGCTTGACTGAGCTTATCAACGGTAAGGTTGTTGTTACTGACGTTGAGACTAATGGCGATGTAACTACTGTTACTTTGTCAGACGGTTCTTCATTCGTTATTGACAACTCTAAGTCTACAGCTGTTGCTGGTGACGACTACACAATCGGTGCTTATGCTGATGGTGGTGTATACTACTGGGCAGTATTCAAGAATGGTAACTTCGATAAGTTCTTGGAGGTTGACGGTCAGAAGGTTGCTGTATTCCCAGCTGAGGGTGAGCAGACTGAGGGCTGCGCTTGCGATCTTAAGATGGAGGTTCGTGAGGACGGTAAGTTGTATGTTTCTATCGATGGCGGTGCAACATGGGTTAGCACAGAGCTTCCTGCTGAGCAGGTTTCTGGTGCTTGCGTATTCACTGGCGTTGTTGTTGATGGTGACAAGGTTACTTTCACTTTGGCTGATGGCACAACATTCGACGTTCAGAAGGCTGAGCTCGTTGAGTTCGAGGCTGCGAAGTCTGCTATCTACGTTAAGTCTGGCGAGACTAAGTCTATCGCTTTCGCTATCAACGATGCAGTTGAGGATATCAACGTAATGAACACACCTCTTGGCTGGAAGGCTTCTATCGAGGCTCCTACACGCGCCGTAGGTGGTATGGACTATGTTTTGAACATCACTGGTCCTGCTAAGGATTTCATGCAGTATGCTGATAAGAGTGGTAAGGTTTCTATCCACTTCAACACTGCTGCTGGTGCATGTAAGGTTATGACTGTTGATGTTGAGTTGGCAGCTATCGACCTCCAGGTTGACAAGGCTGGTAACATCACTATCACAACTACTCTTGTTGATGAGTATGACTATACTGACTGGTGGGGTGAGACTGAGCACATCGTAGAGTTCAACAACTTCTACCTTGCTGTATTTGATCTCGATACTTACAATGAGATTAATGGCGACCTTGAGTCAGTTTACAACTCAAGCTGGGGTGAGTTCAACATTCCTGCAGCTGCTGGTTTCATCAACAACATTTTCTCTAACATCGGTGACAACCCATACGAGGGTGCAACTTATGTTGATGGCGTAAACGAGAAGTGGGTTATCAACGGTACTGTTGAGAGCGTTCTTCAGAACCTTGACTGGTACGACCAGTTGCCATATGAGGGTAACTCATTCATGGTTTGCGTTATTCCTACTGATATCAACGCAAATGGTGCTCCTGTATGGTCTGAGACTATCGCTGTTCCTTTCAAGCAGCTCTCTATCTCTATCGTTGAGAACGTTGATAACCGTGCATTCAACAATGCATACTTCGATGTAACTCTCCGTGGTGGTGCTGCATACTACCTCTACCCAGTATCTAAGGCTGATATCGACATGTATGTTAACGAGTATCAGTACTATGCTTCTGCAGAGGAGTACTTCTGGTCATCATTGCAGTCATATCTCCAGCAGCCTGACTGGTACTCATTCGGCTTCAAGATTGAGTCTGACGTAGTTGAGCAGAACATTGCTCTTGCTGACCTTTTGGCATACACTCGTGACTACTACTACTTCGAGACTAAGCCTGCTACTGAGTACGTTATGTGTCTCTTCGTAGAGGAGGAGGGTCGCACAGACTACACTATCGAGGATATCCGTCTCTATGAGTTCGCAACTGCTGACCTCGTAACTGCTGATCCTGCTATGGAGGTAACTTACGAGATGGATGAGGATTGGTCACTCTACACTATTGGTGTAAATATTACTGTTCCTGAGACTGTTAACACAGTTTACTCTCGTTGGTACGATGAGGAGATGCCTGCAGAGGATTTGCAGTCAGACCTTATCAACAATGGTTACGCTCGCACTGAGGACGACTTCGCTGATAGCGGTTACACTTACTACCTCGGCACAAACTGCGATGCTCCTGCTACTACTAAGTACTTGGGTCTCTTGCTTATCGACGCTCAGGGTAACTGCACTGTTGTAAGCCTTCCATTCGCAAGCAAGGATATCGTTATGAACGAGGCTGACTTCTCTATCGAGAGCGTTGATTTCACTCCTACTGCTGTTACTGTAACTCTTGCAGGTCTCGAGGGTCTCGAGGTTAAGAACTACAAGTACTACTTCATCTCTACAACTGGTGGTTCATACTACCAGAAGACTGAGGAGGAGTGCCAGGATATCGCTTACAGCTCTAACTGGTTGTACAAGTCTACTGAGGCTTATCCTATCATCATCACTTCTACTGCTGACTACAAGTACTCATTCTCTGATGGTACTTATAAGCTTGCTGTAGGTGTTGAGTTCGCTGATGGTTCATTCTCTAAGTGTGTTTACGGTGAGTACACATACACTCAGCCTGCTGAGGAGTTGGCATCTGTAACTGCTGCATATCAGGAGAACGATCCTAACTACTACGCATTGACTCTTACAACTGCTGCTGGTGATGTTATCACAACAACTGCTGGTAACGGTGGTGTAAACTACCTCAACGAGGGTACTTGGGACTTCCAGCTCTACTATGACTCAGGTTTCGCACTTGGTAACACTTATATGAACGGTACACAGTGGGTTAGCGACATCAAGATCACTGTTGCTTATGTTGACGGTAAGTACGACTTGACAGTTAACTCATCAGTTGGTAAGTTCCACTACTACGGTGACATCGAGGGTCTCGTTGTTCCAGGTGCTGAGGAGCCTGAGAACCCAGGTGAGGGTGAGGGCGATGAGCTTCCTTTCTACAACTTCGTATCTGCTGAGGTTTGCTGGTGGAGCAACTGGGCTGACTTCCAGATTTTGTTCACTGATGCTAATGGCATTGCTTTGACTTGTAACTTCTTTAACTGCGCAGAGATGAACTTCTTGCCAGAGGGTACATACTGGGTAGGTTCAGGTTCTGGTATGGTTTACACTCAGAGCTACTCTTACATCGATCTTAACGATGGTGGTCCATTGCAGGATCTCCAGGGTGGTAAGGTTATCGTAGCTGAGGTTGATGGTCAGTATCAGTTCACATTCGAGGGTATCTACTACGGTTCAGACTTCGACAACCTCCAGCAGTTCAATGGTTCATTCACTGGTCTTATCGATACTATGATTCTCCCAAGTGAGTATGTTGCTCCTGACACTGGGGATATCGCAGCTGAGGAGTTGACTATCACTTCACACGCTACTATCTACAACATGGGTAATGAGCACGAGATCGGTTTCTACTATGCCGAGGGTAAGTTCGTAGATATTGATTTCTGGGCTAATCCTATCACAGCTGGTACTTACACTTTGCTTGATGGCCTTAACGGTGCATACTGTAAGTC
Organism: Alistipes sp.; assembly: GCA_045645705.1. GTDB lineage: Bacteria > Bacteroidota > Bacteroidia > Bacteroidales > Rikenellaceae > Alistipes. Next base: position 60,739 of record JAZRJJ010000022.1, read on the forward strand.
ACACGGCTCAGATATGGTTGAGTGTACAGCAGTTGTAACTGAGAACGGTGATGGTACTCTTACTTTCGATGTAACATTCGTTGTTACAATTGATGGCGAGTTGAAGAAGTTCCACTTCACTTACACTGCTCAGATCTACGCTTAATTTGCGAAGAACGGTCGTTTGACCAAATAACTCTTCGGAGCTTCCCTTATCGGGAGGCTCCGATTTTTTTTGCCCCGGGGTAATTCCGCTTCGCTCTGGGTATTATGGGTAATTCCGCTGTGCTCTGGGTATTGTGGGTATTTCCGCTTCGCTACGGGGTTTATTTTGCCCAGTCTACCCAGAGTTTGCGAAGCAAACGGCTCTACCCAATCTCCCCAGAGCATGCTCCGCTGCGGCACTACCCATTGCTCCAACCACTAATTTCCCCCTATTATTTGTCTATTGCGTCAATTTTTTTTACCTTTGTATAAACCTAACAGCCAATGGACGCATCAAAGAGCATCATCGACAATGGTCATCGTAACTATTCGTCGCTCCTCTGTTACAAGAAAGCAGTGGTGATATATGACCTTACATATCACTTCTGCGCTCGCTTTATCGACAAGAAGGATCGCACCTAAGACCAGATGG
>JAZRJJ010000023.1:0-4303 GCA_045645705.1 Alistipes sp.
ACGCACTTAGCGCCTGAACAAGGACTTGAACCTAGGACCCCATGATTAACAGTCATGTGCTCTAACCGACTGAGCTATTCAGGCATTTTTTAAAGAACCGTTATCTTTCGATTGCGGTGCAAAGGTAGACATTATTTTTTATTCTGCAAACTTTTTCGCAACTTTTTTCAAAAAAAAGTGCATTTTTCTTGAAAATCGCCCAAAAAACCTATCTTTGTGGTATGAAACACCTATATAAACACATATTTTGGGTACTTCTACTTGTGGCGTCGTGTGGTGAAATTTTTGCGCAGGAGGATACAAAAAGTGCCCTAATCTTTCAAAATAGCACACACAACTTCGGTCATATCGACGAAGATGGGGGTGCTGTCACTTGTAATTTCGAGGGCGTGAACACATCGAACCACCCTATCGAGATTGAAAAAATTGTCACCACATGTGGATGCACAACCGTGGAGTTCGATAAAAAACCTATCCCCGCGGGCGGCGTTTTCAGTTTCAAGGTAGCATTCAATCCCCTCAACCGCCCAGGTCGCATCGACAAACAGATATTCGTTCTGGCATCAGACTCCCCAGCGGAGATATGTCTAAATATAATAGGATATGTCAACGCGCGCGAGCGCACGATAGATGAGCTCTACCCCTTCGACATGGGAGGAGGCCTGCGCCTTAAGAGCAACTTCCACGCATTTGGTTACCTCGAGCATGGCAAGGAGCTAACGGAACATATCGGATATGTGAACACCTCATCAAAGGCAATAACGATAAATATACACCATGTCACGAAGTCGCATCTGCTCGACATCACCTATCCCACGCGCATTGAGGCGGGGGCAAAGGGCGACATAACGATACGCTATGCCATAGGCGAAGAGAGCGACATATATGGCACAAAGCGCGATGTTATGAGGATTAGGATTAACGGCACGCCCGCAAACTATGCCCTTACATCACAGGTTATCGTAGTGGACAATTTTGATAATATGGACGATATTTCGGCCCCTATGCTCGTTATTTCGAAAAATATTATTAAATTTGGGGAGGTAAATTGCTCTAACGATGTGCTGGAGCAGCGAGTGGTGCTCACCAATGAGGGGGCATCGCCGCTTGTTGTGCGTGCCGTGGAGAGTAGTTCTACGGCTGTGGAGTGTCCCGTAGATGGCGATATTGTAATCGCCGCGGGGGCATCACACGAGGTTGTTGTGCGCCTGTATGCTCCGCGCATAGAGGACATAGACAACCCCTTTACCGCGCGCGTATATATAATAAGTAACGACCCGCTGCGCCCCATGCAGTCGGTGCGCGTGAATGCCCTGCCACTTTAGGGCTTTACGAGATGAAGAAACACAAACAATAATATAAACTAAGGAGATTAAAATGTTTAAGATTGTCGAAAAACGCAAGCTCGCGGAGAACATCTACGAGATGAAGATTGCCGCAGAGCGTGTTGCACGCGCTGCACAGCCCGGACAGTTCGTCATTGTACGCGCTGACGAGGGTGGCGAGCGCATTCCCCTTACCATTGCCGACTACGATGTAGAGGCAGGTACTGTAACTATCGTTACCCAGACCATTGGTCACTCAACAAAGAAGATTTGTAACCTCGAGGCTGGCGACTCGCTCGTTGACTTCGCCGGTCCATTGGGTCGTCCATCGGAGTTCGTACACATGCCTTTGGAGGAGCTCAAGAGCCGCAAGTATATCTTCGTTGCTGGTGGTGTGGGTACTGCACCCGTATATCCCCAGGTTAAGTGGCTCAAGCAGCATGGCGTAGACTGCGATGTTATCATCGGCGCAAAGACCAAGGATATGCTCATCTACATCGACGAGATGAAGAAGGTGGGTAATGTACACATCGCTACTGACGATGGCACCGAGGGCTACAAAGGTATGGTAACAGGTCTGATGAAGGAGCTCGTAGAGACAGAGGGTCGCAAGTATGACGAGTGCGTATGTATCGGTCCTATGATTATGATGAAGTTCGTATGCCTCACCACAAAGCCCTGGAACTTGCAGACTACCGTATCGCTTAACGCACTTATGGTCGATGGCACAGGTATGTGTGGTGCATGCCGCGTATCAGTGGGTGGCAAGACACTCTTTACATGTGTTGACGGCCCCGAGTTCGATGGCCACCAGGTGGACTTCGACGAGGCTATGCGTCGCCAGGCGATGTATAAGAACCAGGAGAGATTAGACAACGAGAATCGCGAACACAAATGTAACTGCTATGGCAAATAAGATACCACGCGTCGCTGTACGCGAACAAGATCCCAAGGTGCGTGCTGCAAACTTCGAGGAGGTATGCTACGGCTACAACCAGGAGGAGGCGTTGCTTGAGGCAACACGCTGCTTGAACTGTAAGAACCCACGCTGCGTTGCTGCGTGTCCCGTAAATATCAACATCCCAGGATTTATCCACCACCTCACCGAGGGTGACATCCGTGGTGCTGCCGACACCATCCATGTCGATAGCTCACTCCCCTCAATTTGTGGCCGCGTATGTCCCCAGGAGTCGCAGTGCGAGGGCTCATGCGTCTTGGGCATCAAGGGCGAGCCTGTTGCTATCGGCAAGCTCGAGCGCTTCGTGGGCGACTGGGCACTGGAGCACAGCGCAGAGGCGGAGAACGTGGAGATTACGCCTAACGGCCACCGCGTAGCCGTTGTAGGTAGTGGTCCTGCGGGCTTGGCTTGCGCAAGCGACCTTGCAAAGATGGGCTACAAGGTAGACGTATTCGAGGCTTTGCACCGCTTGGGTGGCGTGCTCTCGTACGGTATTCCCGAGTTCCGTTTGCCTAAGGACAGAGTTGTTGCACGCGAGATTAACGAGGTTAAGAAGCTCGGCGTTAAGTTCGAGACAGATGTTATCATCGGCCGTACAACAACCATCGACTCACTCCTCGACACCGAGGGCTATGACGCAGTCTTCGTAGGCTCAGGCGCAGGTCTTCCCCGCTTCATGGGCATCGAGGGCGAGAACCTCAATGGCGTGCTCTCTGCTAACGAGTTCCTCACACGCGTAAACCTTATGGGTGCATGGGACCCTGCACACAACGATACTCCCGTATATGTGGGTAAGAAGGTCGTTGTCGTAGGTGGTGGTAATGTGGCTATGGATGCTGTTCGTACTGCGAAGCGTCTTGGCGCAGAGGCCGTAATCGTATATCGCCGTGGCGAGGCTGAGCTTCCCGCACGTAAGGAGGAGGTGCACCACGCAAAGGAGGAGGGCATCGAGTTCCGTATGCTCACCAACCCCACTCACATCATCGGCACAGAGGATGGCTGGGTTAAGGGCATCAACTGCGTAGAGATGGAGCTTGGCGAGCCCGATGCAAGTGGTCGTCGCTCACCCGTTGAGAAGGCTGGCTCGGACTTCGTTATCGACTGCGATGTTGTCATCATGGCACTCGGTACTTCACCCAACCCACTTATCGCTTCGACAACTGGTGGCTTGAACATCAACCGCCGCGGCTGCATCGAGGCAAACGAGATGGGCGCAACATCACGCGAGGGTGTCTTCGCGGGTGGTGATGCTGTGACAGGTGCTGCAACCGTAATCTTGGCTATGGGTGCTGGTCGTAAGGCTGCGAAGGCTATCGACGAGTACATCAAGTCGAAGTAACACCTATATATAAATAGAGTATGGGCTGTCCTCGCGGGCAGCCCATATTTTGTAATAACAAGAGAGAGACACTGCAATGCAGTGTTTCTCTCCTTTGTAACTGATGCTGGTCTACTTGCCGTTGAAGCTGTTCATAGTACGGTCAGCACCTACGCTCACGAACGACAGAATAGCGTCACCAAAGAGCTTCAAGCGCTCGGGCATAAGCTTGTTCTCCACGTCCGAGAAGTCGCCAAGAACGTAGTCAACCTGATGGCCACGTGGAAAGTCGCCACCAACGCCAAAGCGCAAGCGTGCATACTGGTTGTCGCCCAACAACTCGGTGATGTTCTTCAGTCCGTTGTGACCACCCTCCGAGCCATTCTTACGCATGCGGAATGTACCGAAGGGGAGAGCTATGTCGTCCGACACCACGAGCAGGTTCTCGCGGGGGATGCGCTCCTGGTCCATCCAATAGCGTACAGCCTTACCCGACAGGTTCATATATGTCGAGGGCTTAAGCAGAAAGATGGTACGGCCACGGTGCTTGAGGGTCGCCATAGCGCCATAACGCACCGTCGTAAAAGAGATATTGGATGCCTCGGCTAAGGCATCCAACACTCTGAAACCTATGTTGTGGCGGGTTGCGGCGTACTCCATTCCGATGTTGCCCAGCCCGACAACAAGATACTTCATAACGTA
>JAZRJJ010000024.1:0-7650 GCA_045645705.1 Alistipes sp.
TGCGGCAACGATGTGGTAGAAAGCATAACCCTTCTTACCGTGACGTGCCAAACGAATTTTAACAGCCATTTTGCTATAAAATTTATTGGTTAAAAATTAATTACGCTCAACCCATTTGGGTTTTTTAGCGCGCAAATGTACGAACATTTTTTCAAACACCAAACATTTCGGCTAAAAAAAATAGCACTTGGGCGCGTAATTTGCTAGTATCTGGGTGAGTTTAACACTAAAACTATTAAAATTATGATGCCAGTAAAGAAATTAAATCGACTCCCAGGGGTCTTTGGTGACCTCTTCTATGACCAGTGGCCAGAGGTATTTCCAAAGCGTAGCACCACGCCAGCAATCAATGTCATCGAGACAGACAAGAAGTTCAAGATTGAGATTGCCGCACCGGGCATGACAAAGGATGATTTCAAAATCGAACTCAATGGCGACAACCAGCTTATCGTATGCCTCGACAAGGTGGCGGAGCATGACGAGAAGGCCAAGGAGTGTTGTGGTGAGGAGGATTGCTCAAAGGATGAGAAGCACCACTACCTCCGTCGCGAGTTCACCTATACCTCGTTCCGCCAGATTTTCAACCTTCCCGAGAGTGTCGACCGTGACAATATCAAGGCGAAGATGAAACATGGTGTGTTGAATATCCGTCTGCCCAAGCGCGAGGGTGGTGAGCATAAGGATGAGATGAAACTTATTGCGATAGAGTAGCACCGGTGCTCTATTATATATATGTACAAAGGCCGTCAAATCTCTTGGCGGCCTCTGTCGTTTGTGTGTGGTGATTGTCTACTCTCGCTCGTGCATATCGCGTGTACGACGAGATATGTCGGCTACGGTGCGAAGCAATGCCCATGTGGTTAGTGTGATTGCTCCAAGTGTCACCGCGATGCATGCAGAGGCAAGTGTAACGGTGTAATCGGAGTAGGGGAACTCGATGACCATTGGGGCGATGAGAATGCCTACGATAAACAACATTCCGAGTGCTAAAAATATGTCGGCAAAAGTGGTTAAAATAGACTCGCGGAAGTTGTATTTTGCCTTTGCTTCAGGTGTGACATTAGCGTAGTTTTCAACCACTACTTCCTGCGCAATATCCTCGGGCGTAGACTCGCTTATAGTATCCTCTTCTGGACGTAAAGCTCTACATGAGGGACATGTGCTCAATTCGCTGCTAACAAGAGTGTTGCAGTTGCGGCATAGCCATGTGTTACTCTCGGCGTTTGACATAGTTACTCGCTCTTTTTATTTGCTTCGTTGTGGTCGATATCGCAGCCTGCACAGTTGCCCGTACAGAGACCTGAACTTGAGCCGCCATCCTCGCAGTCGTTGAGACCCATATCCTCGCGAGTCTCCTGCACTGCGCACTTGATACCCAGCTTCTTCATGTTGGGGTTTGTTGATATCTCCGACTCGATGTGGTGACCCTTGAAAATGTAGGTCAGCGACATTGCAAGGGCGAAGAATCCAACCACTACAATTGCGGCAATTATGGTTACTAAAATTGATGACATAATGTTTCTTGTATAAAAACTTTGTTTTTCTGCCGCAAATTTATATATTTGCAGTTGAATTTGCAAATGTTATAGTTCGTCATGAGGTGACGGCCGTATATAATTGGTTTATATTCACTTGATTAATATATGAAGATAGTAATTGCCGGTGCGGGTGATATGGGTACACACCTTGCAAAGATGCTCAGTGGTAATGGTCATGACATAACCGTTGCGGATGTAGACCCCAAGGCATTGGCCGAGGTGGGAAGCCTCGTGGATGTTGAGACCACCGAGGGTGATACAACGCAGTTCTCGGTATTGCGCAAGGCGGGTGTCAGAAAGTGTGACCTCTTTATCGCTGTGCGCTCTGTGGAGAATGATAACATCCTTTCGGCTGTTATGGCAAAGCAACTTGGTGCTCGCAAGGCCATTGCGCGTGTCGATAGCAACGAGTATCTCGAGCCAAATAGCAAGGAGATATTCATCGACATGGGTATCGACTATCTCTTCTATCCCGAGCAGATTGCAGCACGCGAGGTTATCAACCTTCTTGGTCACACCTCGACAACCGAGTATATGGATTTTGCTGCGGGTAAGCTCTCGTTGGTGGCATTCAAACTTGAACTTACATCTCCACTTCTTGGCCGCAAGGTTATTGAGGAGGGTGCTGATGAGGACTTGGAGTATCGTGCAGTGGCTATTGTGCGTGGCTCGCGTACCATCATCCCTGGCCCCGAGGACCGCTACGAGGAGGAGGATATGGTATATATCATCGCACGCCATCATGCTACGCAGAGTGTCGTTGAGCTCTCGGGTAATAGTCAGGTTGAGATTCGCAATATGATGATTCTTGGCGGCTCGCGCATCGGTGTCCGTATCGCCAACGAGTTGCAGAATAGAATAAATGTAAAGCTTGTTGACTATAATGCAGACAAGGCCTTCCGTTTGGCTGAGATGCTCGATAAGACACTCATTATCAACGAGGATGGTCGTGATACCGAGGCGATGATAGAGGAGGATATCGCGGGTATGGATGCCTTTGTGGCTGTTACGGGACGTAGTGAGACAAATATTCTTGCCGCGATGCTTGCAAAGCGCATGGGTGTGAAGAAGGTTATCGCGGAGGTTGAGAATATCAACTACATCTCGCTTGCCGAGAGCATCGGTGTCGATACAATCATCAACAAGAAACTCGTTACAGCATCTAACATCTTCCGCTTTACAATGACTACTGATGTGCAGGCCATTAAGTGTCTTACGGGTAGTCAGGCCGAGGTGCTGGAGTTTATCGTTAAGCCCAACTCGCCCGCTACGAAGCATCCAATCGAGGAGCTTGGTTTGCCCGAAGATACGATGGTTGGTGGCGTAGTGCGAGGTGATAGGGTATTCATCGCTGTGGGCTCTACACAGATTAATGCCTTCGATAGAGTGGTGGTATTTGCTATGCCCGATTCTATCGTGCGCGTTGCCGAGTTCTTTAACTAATGTGATATAGTAAATAGAATAATATAAAACACTAACCACTATGTATATAGCGATTGCAGGAAATATTGGTAGCGGCAAGACTACGCTCACCGAGATTCTTACAAAGCGTTATGGCGCAAAGGCCTATTATGAGGATTTGGCCAATCCCTACATCAGCGACTTCTACGACGATATGGGTCGCTGGTCATTCCATCTTCAGTTGTGGTTCCTCGGCAGCCGCATCCAGCAGACGCTGACGATGCTTGCCGATGAGTCGGATAATGTTGTTCAGGACCGTACAATTTATGAGGATGCTCACATCTTTGCTGACAACCTCCACTCAATGGGTCTTATGGCGAGCCGCGACTTCGATACCTACATGAAGATGTTTAATATCGAGCAGACGCTCCTGCCCAAGCCCGATGTGCTTATCTATCTCAAGGCGAGTGTCCCCACGCTTATCTCGCAGATTAAGATGCGCGGCAGAGAGTATGAGCAGAATATCGATGAGGAGTATCTCAGCCGCCTGAACGAGAAGTACAACAACTGGATTGAGAATATCTACGAGGGTCGTGTGTTGGTTGTTGACAAGGATGTCGATGACTTTGTTGCCGACCCCTCGATTATAGACCGCATCTGTGCTTCGGTCGAGGAGATGTGTACAGGTAAACGACAGCTTTAAGGTATGCGTACGCCACTACCCGAACGATTTGTTGAGACCATGCGCGAGTCGCTTGGTGCGGATGCCGAGATGCTATTTGCGACTCTCGACACCGACCCTGCTGTCTCTATTCGACTAAATCCCGCCAAGCCTGCCGAGTGCTTCAATGGTGAGGCTGTGGGCTGGTGCAAGTGGGGTAAGTATCTCGCAGAGCGACCACAATTTACACTTGACCCACTCTTGCATGGCGGTGCATACTATGTGCAGGAGGCCTCGTCGCAGTTCGTAGCGCATCTGCTTGCTAATCATGATATGGAGGGTAAGCGTGTCCTTGATATGTGTGCTGCGCCTGGCGGAAAGACCACGATATACTCTACACTTGTAGGACGCAAGGGTTTGGTTGTGGCAAATGACATCAGTCACAGTCGCGCCATGGCACTTGCCGACAATGTGCAGCGCTGGGGTATGGGTAATGTCGTTGTGACTTGCAATGAACCTGCCCATATTGGTGCATTTACACATTGGTTCGATGTTGTGGCGGTTGATGCACCCTGCTCGGGTGAGGGTATGTTCCGCAAGATGGATGAGGCTCGCTCGGAGTGGACTCCATCGTCGCCCGAAGTGTGTGCCGAGCGTCAGCGCGAAATTCTTGCCGAGGCATGGCGAGTGTTGCGCCCAGGAGGCACGCTGATATATAGCACTTGTACCTTTAACCCTACCGAGGACGAGGGTATTGTCGAGTGGCTCATGTCGGAGTATGGCGAGGAATTGGAGTCGGCTGATAGGGTAGAGACTGCAGAGGAGTGGGGCGTTGTACGCAGTGAAATAGGTGCGTTTCAGTGTTTCCACTTCTATCCACACAAGGCGCGTGGCGAGGGTTTCTTTGCCGCTGTAGCGCGCAAGTGTGATGGTGCTGTGCGACGCAGTATGCCCAAGGCGCGCCGCAAGCTCTTTAGTCAGTGCGCAAAGGCAGATATAAAGGAGTTGTCGCGCTGGGTTGATGATGCTTCGGAGCATGCGTTTATGATGGTCGGCGAGGATATATACGCCTATAATAGCGCTGTTGCCGAGGCGGTTGTCACACTGTCGGAAAACCTCTCTGTGGTCTACTCGGGTGTTGCAATGGGTCGTATATTCAAGCAGAAACTAAAACCCGAACACCCCTTGGCTCTATATGTTGGACTAAACAGAGATGTGGTGCCTATGGTGGAGGTGTCGTTGGAGGATGCTCTCGACTACCTGCGCCGCAACGATATTGCTGCAGCACAGTTCGAGGAGGGTATAAACGCAGTGGGGTATAAGGGAGTGCCCATTGGTTTTGTCAAGCGCATTGGTGCGCGTTGTAACAATATGTATCCCAAGGATTTGAGAATAGTAAAATTATAATATGAGATATGGCAAAGTTGTTATATTCTATGGGTGAGGTTACGGAGATGTTCGATGTTAACGCTTCGCTAATCCGTTATTGGGAGTCGAAGTTCGACTGCATCAAACCTCATAAGAACAAGAAGGGTAACCGTATGTTTACACCTTCAGATATTGAGAACTTCAAGCTTATTTACCACCTCGTTAAGGAGAAGGGTATGACGCTTGAGGGTGCTAATAGCGCTATGAAGCGCCGCAATAAGAGTGTTAAGCGCGATGTATCTATCTTGGAGCGTTTGCAGCATATCCGTGCTATGCTCATTGAGGTGCGCGAGTCGTTGGGTGACAATAGCCCAATAGAGTATGAGGCGCCCATCGAGGCAGTTGCGGAGCTTATCTCGGATGTGGAGCAGGAGGCAAAGGCAGAGGTCGTTGCTGCGGTTACTACTCCCGAGCCCGAGCCTGTTGAGACTCCCGCCGAGGAGCCAGCGGCAGAGCCTGCACCCCGTCGTCGTGGTCGCCCACGCAAGGAGGTTGCCGAGGGTGATGCCGCAACAGCGGAGCAGCCCGCAGTGACACGCCGTCGTGGTCGCGCGAAGAAGAACGAGGAGGTGAAGGAGTTGTTCCCCTTCTACGAGCAGTCACTTTTTTAGTCGCTAACGGAGTATGAAAATCAGAGATATAGTCTCAGCTATTGAGGAGTTTGCTCCATTGTCGTTGCAGGAGAGTTACGACAACTCGGGCCTTATTGTAGGTCGCCTGGATGATGAAGTTAAGGGTGTGCTCCTGGCTGTTGATGTTACGGAGGAGGTGCTCGATGAGGCGGAGCGCGAGGGTTGCGACCTTATCATTACGCACCACCCAATAATCTTCTCGCCACTCAAGCGTTTTAACTCGGCGACATATGTTGAGCGCTGTGTAGAGCGTGCTATCCGCAAGGGTATTGCGCTATATGCTGCGCACACAAATCTCGATAGCACGCCTCATGGTATGAGCTGGCAGCTTGGCTCGATGATAGGCCTTGATGCGATGTCGGTATTGGAGCCACGCAGAGATAATGCCGAGGCGGGCTTTGGTGTAGTGGGTACGCTCTCGCGCGCCGAGGGAATCATGGCCTTTATGAACCGTGTTAAGGCTATATTTGACGTGGACGCAGTGCGTTATAGCGATATTCCCTCGGAGGATATGATGGTGCGCCGTGTGGCGATATGCACAGGCTCGGGTCGCTCGCTTATTGATGCCGCTATGGCAGCCGAGGCTGATGTTTACATCACCGCAGATTTGCGATATAACGACTTTATGTGTGGCGAAAATCGCATGGTTTTGATGGATATTGGCCATTTTGAGAGCGAATTTTGCGCAATTCGCATCATATATGATGTATTATCAAAAAAAATGTGTAACTTTGCAGTTCGCAAGAGCGTATGCTCTCGCAACCCGGTTCACTACTTAGTCTAACGATACAACCGAAAATAACTAAAATTATATAATATGGCACAGAAGAAGACAAACGATGTTGACTACTCGATGCAGGAGAAGATTATGGCACTCTACGAGTTGCAGAAGATTGACTCACAGATCGACGAGATTAACAAGATAAAGGGTGAATTGCCTCTCGAGGTTCAGGACCTTGAGGATGAGCTTGCAGGCCTTAACACTCGTGTTGAGAACATCAACGCAGAGATCGAGGAGCTTAACTCGCTCACACGCCAGCGTAAGCGCGAGGTTGATCAGGCCAAGATCATGATCGCTAACTACAAGGAGCAGCAGAACAACGTGCGTAACAACCGCGAGTTCGATGCTATCACCAAGGAGATTGAGTATCAGGAGCTTGAGATTGAGCTTGCTGAGAAGCGTCTCAAGGAGTACTCTGCAAACATCAAGGCTAAGAAGGCTATCATCGAGCAGACCAACGCAACACTCGAGGAGCGTAACATCGACTACAAGGCAAAGAAGGAGGAGCTCGACTCTATCGAGGCCGAGACTGCTCAGCAGGTTGCAGACCTCACAGCGAAGGCTGAGAAGGCTAAGGAGCCTATCGATGAGCGTTTGCTCGTTGCTTACAACCGCATCCGTAGCAATGTGCACAATGGCTTGGCTGTAGTGACAGTTACTCGTGACGCTTGTGGTGGTTGCTTCAACCGTATTCCTCCCCAGCGTCAGGTTGATATCCGTCAGGGCAAGAAACTTATTGTTTGCGAGTACTGCGGTCGTATCCTCGTTGGCGAGTAGGTTGTACTATATTAAGTATAGAGAATTGGGTCAGATTTGTGTCTGACCCAATTTTTTTTATGTGCCATGAGGTAAAACAAAAAGAGGACTCGTGAAAACGAATCCTCTGCAAGTACTCGGAACCGTAACATTGGTATGGTCGTATAACAAAGTCAAAATTGAACTAATTGCGTGAAAATGTGGTTTATTTGTGTCCTGTCTGAATATTTATGCAAAATATTTGGATTTTTAATATATATGTACATTACAATGTAAATAAAATTGCTTACCTTTGCTGAAACCTTAAAAACTCCAAAACAATAATTATGAAAAATTTTAAGACTATTTTAACCGCCCTTGTTATTATGTTGGGTATGGTTGCTTGTACGGAAGATGCCCCATCTAACGGCAACGAAACAAAGACTCCTGTTATCAAATTCCAATCGGAGACGG
>JAZRJJ010000025.1:0-23666 GCA_045645705.1 Alistipes sp.
ATATTTTGAGGTGAAATTCTTAGGAGCACATCCTGTATCACCAGCAGTCTTTTCCCCGACCAATGTGACATAACCACTCTCTTTTAGATCTATTGTAAAACTCTCCGCTGCAGAGAAAGTGTGATTGCCTGTTAGCAAAAATAACTTGCCTTTATATGCGTTGGACTGGGGCGTAATTTTACCGCCAACACAATGTTCCTGTGGATTCTTAAGTAAATATTCTGCAATTAAACGAGCATTATTACTATTACCGCCACCGTTTCCTCGAACATCTATAATTAAATATGGAAGTTTACATATTTGATTATATGCTTGTTTGAAATCCTCCACAACATTATCCATCATTGATTCAATACCGATATATCCAATACTGTCACGAAGTATCTTGTAATGTGCTTGAGGCGTATTGTTTAGTATAGAACTTGTTAGAGGTAATTTGAGTTTTAATGTATCTCCATTTCTACGGACATCACAATAGATAAGACTATCGGTAAATGAAGTAAAAATTCTACATTGAGTCAGGTGCGTCTTATATGCGTCAGTTGAGGCAGATGTATACTTTGCCATACTTTCTATATATTGGTCGATAGGAGTATTATTTATAGCGATTATTTCATCTTTGTCAATGAACCCATTATTTGTAAAATGGTCATTAGGTTTCTCGATAAATAATCTATTCTCGACAATTGTCGGATAATATTCTGCAGAATGAAGTGTGAGCATTACTCCTGCATGACCTATATTTAATGCTGCAAAATATTCGCGAAGTAGTAATCCATAATCGGCTTTTGTCATAGACTCATTTGCTATTCGATTGGCAAATGAATAGTAAAGGGAATCCATATCATATCCTTTGTGTTCACACAATAGGCATTTTCCTGAAACTATATCATGTATACTTTTGAAATCCTCAGCAAAATATTCTGGTTCAACAGGTATTTCTGATACATAATAAGATTTAATCTGTTTCTGCTCACTCTGATTAAGCTTGATTGCATATTCAATCAATTTATCTTTAAGTATAGTTCTGGATAATAAAACGGTTAAACCTAAAAGACATAGAATGCTGAAAACAAAAAATAAGAAATATTTTATACCCTTCTTCATATCTTTACACTTAATTAAATTTATGCAAAGTTACGGCATTTTTCCCTAAATCATCTCTGAATGCCCTTAAAAATGTGATTTGAACACGTTGTAAGTAACTACATTACATGCAAACCGAGAAGATGTTAGACAACATTTTTAGAATATATTATCGGGGGACAAGGATTTTTACAAAAAAACATGTATCAAATGCAAATTTGTCCATCAATTTGCTGATATAATCATTTGCTTTTTAGTTGTATATTTTTGTATTCTTGTGTTTTAAGCCCTAAAAATAGCTGTTTTTGTCCCCCAAAGTGCCCGAGGGACAAAAAAGGGACAAAAAAATACGTCCCTCGAGTGTCTGGGGCACAAACAAGGGACAAAATTGATTTTTTGGACTTTGTTTATTATAATTGTAAAATCGTTCTATTTGATTGCTATTCAGTATGTTAGCTTGTGATTATTGCTTAAAATTATTAATTTGTATAAAATTAGTTAACATATTGATTATCTATGCATTAACTAATTACTATTTTCCAATACAGAAGTGGGAGAATATCGAGTGGAGGATGTCGTCGGAGGTGATTTCGCCGGTGATCTCGCCAAGGTGGTGGACAACGCGGCGGATGTCCTCGCTCAGCAAGTCCGAGGGTAGGCCATTATCCATTGCCGTGCGTGCAGAGATGAGGGCGGTGTAGGCCTCGCGAAGGGCTGCGTAGTGACGCATATTTGATACTACGACGCTACCCGTGCCGAGCTTCGAGGTGTCGATGGTTGCTGCCAAGCGCTCGCGAAGGGCCTCGATGCCGATGCCGCTCTTGGCGGATATGCAGAGGGTGTCGGGCGTGAGGGTAGTGGGTGCTGGCATGGTGTCTATCTTATTGACCACGCGGATATAGTGCTGCGCGTCGCTATGCTCAATAGTTTCAAAAGTGGGGTTGTCTGCCGTGGTGAGGTGGATGACGATGCTGGCATTGGCAATGGCGCGGTGCGTGCGGTCGATGCCCATCTGCTCGAGGGTGTCGGCAGTAGTGTGGATGCCCGCAGTATCAACAAAGCGGTAGCGCACGCCATTAATAACTGTTGTAGCCTCGATGGTGTCGCGCGTGGTGCCCGCGATGTCCGAGACCATGGCCCTATCCTCCTCGACAAGTGCGTTGAGGAGTGTGCTCTTGCCAACATTAGGCTTACCGACAATGGTCACATTTACACCATCTTTGAGTGCTTTACCTAATGCAAAAGATGATGTAAGTTGCTCTATCTGCGAGCCTATATCATCGAGCGTATTGCGGAGTGATGTGCGGTCGGCAAACTCCACATCCTCCTCCGAGAAGTCGAGCTCGAGCTCCAGAAGCGAGCAGAGGCGGAGTAGCTCGTTACGCAACGATGCGAGGCGCTCGGAGTAGCCTCCGCGCATCTGTGTAGATGCCACATTGTGCGACCACATGGAGTCCGAGGCGATGACATCGGCAACAGCCTCGGCGCGGCTGAGGTCCATCTTGCCAGCAAGGAAGGCGCGACGTGTGAACTCACCGGGCATGGCCATGGTAGCTCCGCGGTTGATGGCAAGGCGTAGCACCTCCGAGGTGATATACTCCGAGCCATGGAGGGTAATCTCCACGGTGTCGTCACCTGTATAGGAGTGTGGCGCGCGGAAGAGTGCTACGACAACATCGTCTATTGTGCGGTTCTCCTCGTCAACGATACGGCCATAGTGCAGCGTGTAGCCCTTACACTCGCTGAGGGGCTTTTTGCCACAAAAGAGGCCATCGGCAATCTCTATTGCGCGGCTGCCGCTTAGGCGCACGACCATGACTGCACCACCCGCTGCGGTGGCAGGGGCTATGATGGTTGTATCGGTATCGAGGTGGTTGTACATAAGTGTGTTATGCGTTGTTATCTACTGCTGACCTTTAGCTTCTGGCCGATGCGTAGTGCATTAGCATTTTTGAGGTTGTTCCACTTCATGAGCTGCTGCACGCTGCAACCATACTTCTTGGCGATGGCGCTCAAGGTGTCGCCCTTCTTCACGGTGTGTGTGGTCACGGGAGGTGCCTCGTGCATCTTCTTCTCGATGTTGGCATGCACGACATACTCCTTCAAGTAGAGGCTATCCTTTGCAAAGATGCTGTCACGCTGGCGGTCGAACTCGGTGAAGAACTCCACGGGGAGGGTGAGAGGGTAGCTCTTGGTTGTGGCGGGGATAATCTGCATGGTGTACTCGGGGTTGAGCATCTTGAGCACCTCAATGTCGATGCCGAGTGTCGAAGATACCTGCTCGAGGTGTAGGGGACGGTTAATCATCACCGTATCAACTGCGATGGGCATGGGTGGTGTGGGGATGGTTACGCCATGAGCGCGGTGGTAGGCAAAGGCGTATGTAGCACCCATGTAGAGAGGCACATAGCCTCGTGTCTCCGAGGGCAGGTACTCGTATATATCCCAGAAGAGGCGGCCTGCATCCTCAAGGCTTACGCCGCTATTGCTCAGTGCGCGGTTCACACGGCCAGGGCCGCAGTTGTAGGCTGCGATGGCGAGGGTCCAGTCGCCGTAGATGTTGTACATGCGCTTGAGATACTGCGCTGCGGCACGCGAGGCGAGACGGGGGTTGCAACGCTCGTCGACCATAGAGTTAATCTCGAGGCCGAACTCCTTGCCCGTTGCGGGCATAAACTGCCAGATGCCCACGGCACTCTTGCCCGATTTGGCGAGGGGGTTGAGTCCCGACTCCACGATGGCGAGGGTGCGTATCTCGATGGGTATGCCTGCGTTGGTGAACTCCTCCTCGATGATGGGGAAGTAGTAGTAGGCATAGCTGAATGTGTTGGCGTAGTTGGGTGAGCAGAAGCGCTCTATGGCACTGCGCACCTCGCGGTTGTAGGTTAGAGGCACGGGGGTCATGATGCCCTGCATGCGTGCAATGTATAGCGAGTCGGTGTTGTCGTATGTGCCCGATGCAGTGATGGCGTCGCTATAGCCCTTGAAGTCGGCGAAGTAGCGCTCGTAGTACTCCTTGGAGCTGCTTGCACGCCACAATGCCAATGCGGAGTCTATCTGCATTGGGCGGTTTGTATGGCGAGACTCTGTGACCTCGCCAAGCTCTGCGGGTATCTCGCTGAACACTACGGTGTCGCCATTATGGATGTTGTTAATGCTATCCTGGCGGCGCTGTATCTCCTCGGGAGATGTGTAGCGCTTATCTACGCCACGGCGTGGACGCTGCGCATAGAGCGAGGCATCGAACGATGCAACGATGATGAGTGACGCGACAACGAGCAGCGTCTTTATAGATTGTATCTTCATGTTTTACGCTTAAAATTTCAGGCTCATATTCACGCCCATGAGGGGTGTAGACCCCACGGGTGAGTAGTCGAAGTATGGCTCGAGGTTCATGGTGAGGTCGTCCGAGATGTCGTAGTCCTGCAGGTGGGCATCAACATGCGCGTCGATAATCTGCAACATGTAGACACCTGCCGTAAGCAGGATACATAGGTCTCGGTTACGGCGGTAGCTATCCTTAAGGTTCTTAAGGAAGGTTGTGGAGTAGGCGCCGCGGAACTCATCTGGAGCACCATTGGGGTACTTCTCCAACCTCTCGTCGGGACTCAGACGCTCGTAATCACTGAGCAGCGAGTATGCCGTCTTAAATCGTTTGTAGCCACGGTTGTTCCAGTCGATGGTGTATATTGTCGAGGCCATACCGCCAATGACGATGGGCACACGCCAGTAACTCTTGTTGTAAATCTGACCGGCACCTGGGCAGATGGTCGATAGGGTAGTTGCCTTCTTCACCTGCGACACCTCGTTTGTTGAGTAGTTGACCGCAGCATCGCCAATGAAGTAGAGGTATGTGGCGATAGCAACACCTGCATATATCTGCTGGCGGGTGTTGTGGCGTATCATCTCGGTCTGTATGGCATCCAACTCGGGCGTACGCATGTAGCCATTGTCAATGAGGTATCTGTCATACTTCGCCTTGTAGGGTTTGTACTGCTTGTTTTCGTAGGCAAACATACCTATCGAAGCACCCACAACGGGGTAGAGCACGCCGAGCTTCCAGTATTGTTTGTTGTATATCTGTCCGAAGCCTGGGAGGGGCAAAGAGAGCCAGCACATCTTCGACAGACTCATCGAATCGCTGATGAATGGCTCGCGTACCTCACCGTTCTTGTTAAGGCGAATACGGCGACCATCTGCCGTGATGCTGTCGCCACGACCTCGTATCGAAGAGTCGCGTTTGAGCGTTGCGGCAATGACGCTGCGCATAGAGTCGCGTGCAGTGTCTGGGAGGTTGTCGTAGTGCTCATTCGCCTTGCGGGCCATAGAGTCGATGTGTCGGTAGTAGAGCGAGTCGCGTCGTGCTGCAGCCTCGGCCTTGGCCTTGAGGAGGGCTGCCGAGTCAATGGGCACGAGTCCACCGTTGTTGATGGTGCGGATGTTGCCTCGTGTGTTTTCGCGAGTGTACACCTGCGCAGAGACATCCTCGGCAACTGCAACGAGCGCAATCACCGCCATAACTATGGCTATGGATATCCTTCTAATCATACCTATACTCACCAACGTAATTATTTGTTGTTTATTTTGTGGAGCTTCTCGATGAGTGCATCTACCTCCGCATCGTTTGCACACTCAATAGTGATGCGGCTGGCACCGCTCTTTGTGCGCTTGATAGAGATGTTGTCGCTGAAGAGGCGCTCGAGCTCATCCACGAGCTTTGAGAATGACTCGGGATACTCCTCCTCAATCTCGATGTCTGCGATGCGTGGCTCGCTCATCTTGCGTGCCAATGCCTCTGCCTGGCGCACCGAGAGTCCCTTCTTTACGCAGCGCTTCATGGCTTTAATCTGCTCCTCGGCATCGAGGGCTGCGATGGCCTTGGCATGACCCATGCTGATGACACCCTCCTTGAGCGCCAACTGCACCTCCGAGGGCTGACCCAGAAGACGCATATAGTTGGATACGGTTGAGCGCTTCTTGCCCACCTTCTCTGCCATTGCCTCCTGCGTAAGGCCGCACTCCTCGATGAGGCGCTGCATACCAAGGGCAATCTCTATGGCATTGAGGTCCTGACGCTGGATGTTCTCGACAAGTGCCATGGCGTGGAGGTCCTCATCATCCACCTCACGGATGTATGCGGGGAGTGTCTCAAGACCCGCCATCTGAGAAGCACGCCAGCGACGCTCGCCACTGATGATGGTGTACTTGCCATCGTTGCGGCGGCGGAGTGTGATGGGCTGAATCACGCCGAGCGTAGCGATAGATGCCGAGAGCTCTGCGAGGGCCTCGTCGTCGAAGTCGTGGCGTGGCTGCAAGGGGTTGGGGATGATATCTGCAATCGCCACCTCTGCCATCTCGGACATAGGCTTGGCGTGCTGTGTGGGGTTGACATCGCCGAATAGGGCATCCAGACCACGGCCCAATCCTCTCTTATTCTTTGTTGTAGTCATATCTCGTGTTTCGTTTATTCTCTCTTTGTCTTATTGCGCTTGAGGAACTCGCGGGCAAGGCTCAAGTAGTTCACTGCACCCGTAGCCGAAGCGTCGTAGAGCATAATGGGCTTGCCGTGTGAGGGGGCCTCGCCGAGGCGTATGTTGCGCTGGATGATGGTCTCGTATGCCAACTCGCCAAAGTGCTCGCGCACCTCGTTTACAACCTGGTTGTTGAGCTTGTTGCGCATGTACATCGTGAGCACGAAGCCCTCGATGGCCAATGCTGGGTTGAGACGGCTCTTAACCATCTTAATGGAGTTCAAAAGCTTGCTCAAGCCCTCCAATGCCAAATACTCGCACTGCACAGGAACAAGTACAGAGTCTACGGCCGTAAGGATGTTCACTGTTGTGAAACCCAACGATGGCGAGCAGTCGATGAAGATGTAGTCGTAGTCGTCGCGCACAGAGTCCACTATGCCCTTGATTATGTGGTGGGCATTCTCCATCTGCGAGAGGTCGGTGTCTGCGGCTACGAGGTTGATAGAGGAGGGTAGCACCCAGAGCTTCTTGATGTCCTCCGAGTGGAGGATTACGTCGCGCGCCTCGGCATCTCCCACGATGCACTCATAGAGACCATGCTGGTTGATATCGAAACCCAATCCCGATGTGGCATTTGCCTGTGGGTCGGCATCTATGAGCAACACCTTCTTACCAAGTAGCGCCACAGATGCTGCAAGGTTTATCGCTGTCGTGGTTTTGCCCACGCCGCCCTTCTGATTTGCTAAAGCAACAACTTTTGCCATCTATATTTTTCTTCTATTATTCACAAATAAATTAATCGGACAAAAATAGTAAATTTTATCCTAAATTCAGCCTCGTTTCTTGAAAATTGTTTATCTTTGTTTGAATTTTGTTGCTATGCCCTACGGAATGAGACGCATAGCGTCAGCCATCACATAATGATTGCGGTGATGGTCGTGAAATTATGATAAGAAATTTAGGCCGATTATGAAGCGATTTTTTAAGAGCGTGGGACTCACAACGATGTTTATTGTTGCGTTTGCGCTGTGCATGTTTGTAGTGGGCGCAGTGGTCTCTATTTGTATGCCAAACCTCCCCGCAGATATAAGTTTTATGCTGCTCTATTTCTGCTCGATGTTTACTATATATGGGGCGACATTACTCATTGAGCGTGCGGCATTTAAGCGAGTGCTTCCTGTCTATAATTCAAGGCGCGGATTTAACCCCGTATCCCTGCTTCTGGGAGTGGTGCTAATCATCTCCATTTCGATAGTTTTACTACCCTTGGAGGGTGTGCTTTCGCCCGACAGTCGCGCCTTTGGTGATGGCCCATGCACGCTTATCGCGGTGGTGGTTCTCGCCCCAATTTTCGAGGAGATGATATTCCGCGCAAGACTCTACAACATCCTTAGTCGCAACACCTCGCCACTTATGTCGGCATCGCTCTCGGCTATCGCATTCGGCGTTGTACACATGGAGCCAATCGTCGTTGTCGAGGCACTCGTCGTGGGTGTAGTGTTGAGTTACTATTACCTCTCGAAGCGCTCGATTTTCGCCCCCGTCATTCTACATATGTTTAATAATGCAATCGGCTATCTGCTTATCGTGATGTCCTATCGCGGCGAGTCGTTGCGCTCGATTGTGAGCAGCGGCGAGATGCAGTTGGCAGTATATCTTGTTGCTACCGCTATTGTCGTGTGCAGCGCAGTTGTCATCCTTCGCTTCTTTGTCAAGGAGAAGCGCCGCACGCGTGGCGTAGAGTGTCAGGATATGGAGACCCTCGCCGAGCATCACGACCCCGACCAGCTCGCTAAATAAGGTGTTGTATTATAGCGTGATATACTCCCCATGACGTAATTCGTTGTGGGGAGTTTTTTGATATGTTTCAGCCATAAATAAAGAGCCTCGGACATCATCCGAGGCTCTCGTGTTTTGTGTCGCGCAGTGCGACTTATCATGCGGAATTACTTAATCTCCCAAGTCTGGCCTGAGCGAAGAAGGTCGTCAACGCACTTAATCTTTGCAGTAGCCTTAACCTGCTCAACCTGCTCTGCAACCTTAACGTCGTAAACGTTCTCGTCGTCAACATCGCGGATAACACCCACTGCTACGGGGTACTCGGGGTACTTCATAGCTGCAAGCATAGAGTGGAGAGTGGTGTCAGCACACTTTGCATCGTGTGTCAAAACATCGTCGATAGTGTAGCCGTCCTCACCGATAGTAACGGGCTTGAGACGCATGTTCTCGAATACGAGACCCTTGTTCTTATCCTTGCCGAACAACATCTTCTCGCCGTGTACGAGGTGGATAGTGTGCTCCTCGCGAGTAGCCTTATCACCTGCAAACAATGCGTGAGTCTTGTCGTTGAAGATCATACAGTTAACCAACGCCTCAGTAACAGACATACCCTTGTGCTTAGCAGCTGCCAACAAGCACTCCTTGGTCAACATAACCTCCTGGTCGATAGTACGAGCGAAGAATGTACCCTTTGCGCCGATAACCAACTCACCAGGTGTGAAGGGCTTCTCAACAGTACCGAAAGGCGAAGTCTTTGTAATCTTACCAAGCTTGGTGGTAGGAGAGTACTGACCCTTTGTCAAGCCGTAAATCTCGTTGTTGAACAAGATTACATTGAGGTCGATGTTACGACGGATGGCGTGGATGAAGTGGTTACCACCGATAGCCAATGAGTCGCCATCACCTGTACATACCCATACAGAGAGGTCGGGGTTAGCAGTCTTGATACCTGTTGCGATGGCGTTAGCACGACCGTGGATGGTGTGGAAACCGAAGGTCTTCATGTAGTAGATGAAGCGTGATGAGCAACCGATACCCGACACGAAAGTAAACTTGTTGTGGGGCTTGCCGAGTGCATCTGCCACCTCGGGCATTGTGCGCTGCACGGCGTTAAGGATGGCGTGGTCGCCACAACCGGGACACCACTTTACCTGTTGATCGCTCTTGAAATCAGCGGGTGTATACTTAAATTCTGCCATAGTTTTTCTCGTTTTAAGTTATTTGTGGTGTTACAGTTACAACATTGAATTAACCTTATCCTTGATCTCGATAACAGTGAAGGGCTGACCCTCGGTCTTACCGTAAGACTCGATCACAACCTCCTGGAACTGCTGACGCAAGTAGTTAGCAAACTGACCCTCGTTCAACTCGCATACCACGATGCGCTTGTAGCGCTTCAAGGTCTCGGCTACGCCCTTCTGCAAGGGGTAGATGTAGTTGAAGTGGAGGTGAGCAACGCTCTTGCCCTCATCCTGAAGCTGCTTAACTGCGCTGTGGAGGTGACCGCGTGTACCGCCCCAACCTACAACGAGTACGTCAGCCTCGTTAGCACCAAATACCTCCAACTCGGGCAACTCCTCTGCCACGAGCTCCACCTTCTTGCGACGTGTAGTAACCATCTCCTGGTGGTTCTTTGGATCGTGTGAGATAGTACCGCGGAGCTTATCCTTCTCCAAACCACCGATGCGGTGCTCGAGACCCTCCTTACCGGGGAATGCCCAGCCGCGTGCGAGCTTCTCGTTACGCTCGTAAGGCAAGAACTCACCCTCACCCTCGCCACGAGGTGCTACGATAGGAGGCACGATTGCGGGATACTCGCTCATTGAAGGAATCTTCCAAGGCTCCGAGCCGTTAGCGATGAAACCGTCAGTAAGCAACATTACGGGAGTCATGTGCTCCATAGCAATCTTACTTGCCATGAATGCGTAGTGGAAGCAGTCGCTTGGTGAAGATGCTGCAACAACTACCATAGGACACTCACCATTTCGGCCGTAGAGAGCCTGGTTAAGGTCGCTCTGCTCAGTCTTTGTAGGAAGACCTGTTGAAGGACCACCACGCTGAACGTCAACAACAACCAAAGGAAGCTCTGCCATAACTGCAAGACCCATAGCCTCGCTCTTGAGCGAAATACCAGGACCTGAAGTTGTAGTAACGGCGAAGTTACCAGCATATGCTGCACCGATTGAGGTACAGATACCTGCGATCTCATCCTCTGCCTGTACGGTCTTAACGCCGAGGTCACGACGCTTAGCAAGCTCCTCGAGGATTACGGTTGCGGGAGTGATAGGGTATGAGCCGCAGAAGAGGGGAAGACCCGACTTCTCAGAAGCAGCGCAGAAGCCCCATGCAGTAGCGGTGTTACCGTTGATTGAGCGGTATACGCCCTTCTCCAACTCGGCGGGTGCTACAGTATAGTTGTTAGCAAACTGGTGTGTGTTAGCAGCGTAGTTGTAACCAGCCTCGATAACCTTCTTGTTAGCCTCAGCAACAGCGGGGTTCTTCTTTGCGAACTTTGAATCGAGGTAGTTCTTAGCGTAGTCATCAGGACGGTTGTACATCCAGAATACGATACCGAGGGCAAACATATTCTTGCACTTTACAACAGCCTTGTTGTCCATGCCTGAGTCCTTAAGTGCCTCCTTGGTCATTGTAGTGATGTCGGGGATAACGACATTGTAGTCCTGGAGGTTGAGCTCAGTGATGGGGTCCATGGTCTTGAAGCCCGCCTTTGTGATGTTCTCCTCGGTCATGGTGTCGCCGTCGATGATAACGGTAGCCGAGGGCTTGAGCCACTTGCGGTTAGCGATGAGTGCTGCGGGGTTCATAGCCACGAGCACATCGCAGTAGTCGCCTGGGTTATCTACACGTGAAGAGCCGATGTGCACCTGGAAACCAGATACACCTGCTACGGTTCCCTGCGGAGCGCGAATCTCAGCGGGGTAGTCGGGGAAGGTAGAGATACCATTTCCGAGCAGTGCTGAAGTGTCCGAGAAGAGCGTACCGGTGAGCTGCATACCGTCACCTGAGTCACCCGAGAATCGGATAACCACATCCTGCAACTGCATAGCGTTTACTTTATCCATGTTCAGTAAGTTTGTAGTTTTGTATAATTGTTTAATTGTCTTATTCCAATGGGCATATCGTGCGCCTTTTATAAGGTACACCATAATTTCATACAAATATAGTAAAAAATGTGGTACGCTGTATCAAAAATCTGAAATAAATTTCCGAAAACTGTAAAATTCTACTATTCGGCTGTTGTTTTGCATCAAAGTTGGCGCTCTTTGCTATCGTTGTAGATAGAAAAGCGTGTGGCAAAAGAGATGAAAATAAAAAGAGATATAAGCGAGAAGTGCATCAAATTTTGTCTGCGACCTCGCTTATATCCCCAAAATTCTCGCGGTGTGGCGTAGTGCCAACTTAAAAGTTGTAGTCTATGCCTACCGATACAATCACTGCGTTGGAGTGTTTCTGTGGGAGGCGTCCCATCCACTTTGCCTGTGCCGAAAAACACCACTTACCGCTAAAGTTGTAGCTCGAACCGATGCCCAAGTTAAGGCCTCCAGCCCAACCATCTATCTCTCCTTTGTTCTCGCTGATGTCGTGCACGCTGACGCCGACAATAGGAAATAGGTGCCAGTATGTTGCAATCTCCAATGGTACCTGGAAGTCGCAGTAGACATCCACGGTGCTCTTCTGCTTGCAGATGTAATTCACACCTGGCTCAACATTCAACCAGTCGGTGATGCCGTAGTTGCCATACACGCCCACGGCGTATGCGTTGGTGCAAAAGTAGTAGCCTGTGCGGAAACCAAAGCGGAAATCGCCCTGCTGCTGTGCCGAGGCGCTGTTGGATGCGGGTATTATTACAACGAGTGCTGCAAATATAAGAAGTAGTTTTTTCATGGTGTCAATCTGTTTGTGGTTTAAACCCTTACAAATATAGATAAAATATCTTAAAACACCAAACCCTCGGATGTAGAAATAGCATCCGAGGGTTTTATTTTGTGTAAGCCTATAATCTAACTATATGTTAGAAGGTGTGCTATTGCTATTTGCACTCGTGGTGGTGGCACGCCTCGCCCGAGTCCATAACGAAGCCGAGGAGGTAGCCCTTAACCACTGCCTCAATGTCACCTTTGCAACCACGGATAACCTTGATGTTGTGGCTCTGGAGCTTGTTCTTTGCGCCCTCGCCCATGTTGCCTGCGAGCATCACCTCGATACCCATAGCCTCCATGTCGGCAGCGATGCCTGACTTGCAACCGCAGCCCTCGGGAGAGTCGAGGCGTGAGGTAGAGATAATCTTACCATCTTCGACCTCGAAGATGGTGTAGTATGCGCAGTGACCGAAGTGGTCGTCGATATGTCCGTCGCGTGTGGGAACTGCAATCTTCATAATCAATTGGTAGTGAGGAATTAGTGTTTCGTAAAGAGTTGTTGGGTAATGTCGGTCGATTAGTAAGTAGGGAGTTCAAGATTGTCATCCTAAACTCCCTAACTCCTTAATCTGCCTATGTCATCTAATGAAAAACGGAGCTTTGCGCTCCGCTTTTCTTATTAGAGGTTGGGGTTAATCTTTGACCACTCCTCGATTGCGGGAACGATGCCGAGAGTTACCAACTCGTCACGCATCTTGCAGAGGTGTGCGTATGAAGCATCGAGCTTTGCCAACTCCTCCTCAGTACCAACGGGCATCTTGTATGAGCAACCGTTCTGGTCGAGAACAGTGTCCATAGCCATCATGATGTGGTTGTACTTCTCGTTAGAAACGTAGGTACCAGCGGGGAAGCGGAATGCCTCGCCACCCATTACCGAGCGAATCATCTCAACTGAGAGGTATGAGGGGCTCTGGAATGATGAACGACCGCGGAGCTTGATGATAGCAGCACCACCCTGTGTTACATCCTTCTTCATCTGCTCCCACTCCTCTGCGGGGAACTCCTCAGTGCCGATGATGTCAGTGAGCTTGCGGCCAGCAACCTTTACTGCGCTGCCGAATACTGCCATCTGCTCGCCGTGGCCACCGTAAGTTGCGCAACCCTCGATCTCAGACTGCATAACGTTGAACTTCTTTGCCAAAGCGCTCTTAAGACGAGTAGTGTCGAGACCAGCAAGTGTAGTAACCTGACCGGGCTTCAAACCAGAGTAGAGCAAAGTTACGAGACCAGTAAGGTCAGCAGGGTTGAAGATGATAACGACGTGCTTAACATCGGGGCAGTAAGTCTTGATGTTCTTACCGAGCTGCTCAGCGATCTCGCAGTTACCCTTCAAGAGGTCCTCACGAGTCATACCCTCCTTACGTGGAGCACCACCAGAAGAGATGATATACTTTGCATCCTTGAAAGCCTCAGCAACATCAGTTGTAGCTGTGATGTTTACGTTGTCGAAACCGCTCTGGCGCATCTCCTCTGCAACACCCTCGGGTGAGAATACATCGTAGAGGCAGATGTTAGATGTGAGGTTCATCATAAGTGCAGACTGCACCATGTTCGAGCCGATCATACCGGCAGCACCGACGATAACGAGCTTGTCGTTAGTTAGAAATGCCATAGTTGTAAATGTTTTTTTAAGTTGTTATAGTTTGTAAATACTCTCAAATTTTGGTTGATTGCGCCAATACATATATCCATGCACGCAATCATCACGCAAAATTAGGAAACATTCGAGGATATTGCAAACTTTTTTGCAAATAAAATTTGTTTTGCGCTCCTCTATGATAACATTGTTGATAAAATTATTACCTTTGTATTAATTATGGAGAGAATTATTCAAATCAACCAAGCCTCGACTCTCTATGTGGGTCGTGCCGAGGAGCTCCTCGCGAGGGTGCTCCCCGAGGGTCGTACCGTCGTAATTACGGATGCAAACATCGACCGCCTCTATCCCAACCTCGTGCGCCGCTTCGACCATATCATCGTGGGGCAGGGCGAGGTGTGCAAGAGTCTGCAGACTGTCGAACGAGTCTATCGCGAACTTATGGAGCTGGGTGCCGACCGCTCAACCTTCATCCTCGGTATTGGTGGTGGCATCGTTACGGATATCGCGGGCTTCGTCGCTGCGACATATATGCGTGGCGTGGAGTTCGGTTTTGTATCTACTACGCTGCTCGGTCAGGTCGATGCCTCAATAGGTGGCAAGAATGGCGTAAATGTTGCAGACTACAAAAACATGGTGGGCACCTTCCGTCAGCCACGCTTCGTGATTGCCGATGTTGAGATGCTGTGCACACTTCCCAAACGAGAGTTGCGTGCAGGTATGGCAGAGGTGGTCAAGAGCGCTATTATTGCCGACGCAGAACTCTTCGAGCGCCTGGAGCGCTGCGGAGAGGCAATCTACGACTCGGTAGAGGATATGCAGGAGGTTATGCTTGGCGCTGTGGCTGTCAAGGCGCGCATAGTGGCGGAGGATGAGCGCGAGGGTGGCGTGCGTCGCCTTTTGAACCTCGGACATACACTCGGTCACGCCATCGAGAAGTGTACGCACGATGTAAACCATGGCGAGGGTGTTGCAATCGGTATGTCGCTTGTTGCCCATGCTGCGGTGCGTCGTGGTATGCTTAGTGAGGATGTTGCCCAGCGCATTGATAGGGTGCTTCAGCAACTTGGTCTAAATTTGGATATGCCTGCGTCAATAAATGAAGTATTGCGTGAGGTGAAGTATGATAAAAAGAAGAATAACAACTCTATACGCCTTATTGTGCCTGTGCGCATTGGTGAGTGCGAAATTAAAGAGTTGTCGTTCGAGGAACTTGGACAACTATTTAAGTAGCGAGAGTCTATGAAACGAGTATATATACTTCTTGCCGAGGGCTTTGAGTGTGTCGAGGCCTTGGCTCCAATAGATGTTATGAACCGCGCGGGCGTGGAGCTTAAGCGCGTTGCTGTGGGTGGTAGTTTGAATGTCACCTCATCACATGGCTTAATCACTTTGGCGTGTGATATGTTGATTGAGGATGCTGACCTCTCGGATGGTGTTGCGCTTATCCTTCCTGGTGGTAATCCAGGATATGTAAACCTGCGTAACTCAAAGTTGGTGTGCAGTGTGGTGCGAGACTACTATAATAGTGGGCGCTTGGTGGCTGCTATATGTGGCGCTCCCACGGTGCTGGCTGCTGCGGGTGTGGCGCAAGGCCGCAGTGTGACATGTCACACGACCGTATGTGAAGAGATGGGCGACTACAACTTTGTGGGTGGCTCGGTAGTCGAAGATGATAACCTTATCACCGCCGCGGGTGCAGGTCTTTCGGTAGATTTCGCTTTAGCCATCGCCGAACGCCTTGTCGACGTCGACACTCTCTCGCGTGTTCGCCGCGGCATGGAGGTGTAGGATTGTTAATATTAAATATAGTGTAAATATATGAAGAACCGAATTGTTGTATTTGCTATTGCGCTATTTTGCATGTGTTTAACTCCTCAAAAGGCTTCTGCACAGCGATATAGAACACTCGAACATAATATGTCTGTTGAATCTGTTATAATGAACGAGATTGGCCTTGGCGTAAACTATTCGATTGGTTGTAATATTGATAATGTATTCTTTGCGGGCGCTGGTCTTGGTGTAGGCGGTTGGGTAGCCTCTAATCAAGAAATGTATACAAATTTCTATTGTACAATGTTCGCGCAATTAAGAGGTATGTTCTTGCCATCAAAGAGCGTGAGGCCATATATAGATATGATAGCTGGTTATGACTTGGCTACACTAAGTATGTATTTAAAACCAAGTGTTGGAATTTTGATTCCTGCAAGTCCATCGTGTGATATGTTTATCGGTGTCGGTTATGCTATGCAGGGCGTAGAATATGATTTGGATGAAGTTGTTGTAAAAGGTGGAATTGGAATAACACTTGGCGTAAGATTCTAATTAAAGGATATGGCGTGTTATTGCGTGTATGTAAAACAAAAGCGGGGTAGTGATACCTCGCTTTTGTCTATTATACTACTTATGTCATTTTCAGCCGTTTGGCTCTCTATTTATCGAGTATCTCCTTTGTCAGCAGGCCTTCGTATGGGTCGACGCCCTCCACTACATCCTTACACACCAACCAACGAACGTTGGATATCTCATTGTCCACGGTGACATATGCCTGCACGAAGCTCCATCCGAGCGACTCCATGTAGTTTAGGGCATCAATCATGGAGTTAAATTCAACTCTGTTACCCTCGTCATCAACCAAGGTTTGCATCCAGTCGCCTTTAAATTGTTCTTGGCCAAAGTCGATGACAACCTTTTTTGTTTTGCCGAATGTGTGGTACTCCCTGATTTCGCAAAATACCCTGCCCTCGGCAAATAGGTTGGTGGTGCAAATGCACATCGCAATTAAAAGTAATAGTCGTTTCATAGTTCTAAATTTTTAGGTGTTAGTTGCTTTGTTATAACAAAGTTATAAAACAACCGCACCATTTCGTGTCGAGCCTTCCGCGAAACGGCATATATAGGGGGTGAAACGACGAAATATAGGGGCGAAAAATATGGGGTTGCCCATGCGGACAACCCCATACCTATTTTATATCTGCCGTCAATTACTGCGGACCTCGGCGCCAGCCTTCTGCTCGAGCTGAGCCTGAAGGTTTGCCATGGTGCGCTCAATCTGCTTATCGGTGAGCGTCTGGTTCTTATCCTCAAGGATGAAGCTCAAGGCGTAAGACTTCTTGCCCTCGGGGAGCTTGTCGCCCTCATACACGTCGAACAACGATACCGACTTCAAGAGCTTCTTCTCGGTAGCAAAAGCGATAGAGCGGAGCTGCGAGAATGTAACGCTCTTATTAACGAGCAATGCCAAGTCGCGCTTAACCTCGGGGAACTTCGAAAGCTCCTTGAACTGCACCTTCGCCTTCTTGGTCATCTTGATGAGCTGGTCGAAATCAACCTCGGCAAAATATACCTCCTGCTTGATGTCGAACTTCTTGCGAACCATAGGCGATACAACACCCATGCGTACCACCTCGTTGGGACCCTGCTTGAAGACAATAGCGTCGCCATAGAGGTCGCACTCGAGGCTCTCCGACTGCAATGCGTAGATATCCACACCGAAGCGCTTCAAGAGGCGCTCAACGATGGCGCGGAGGGTGAAGAACGATGCTGTCTCCTCCTTGCTGTTCCACGAGAGCTGTGTCTTGAGACCTGTTACGGTGATGCCGATGCGGTTGTTCTCCACATACTTTGCCAAGGTGTTCTCCTCCGAAGCCTTCTCTGCAGCGAATGAGTAGCAGTTGCCCACCTCATACATCTTGAGGTTGCCGTTGCGGCGGTTGACATTGAGCTCTACGGCCTCCAAGGCGTTGAAGAGCAATGTCTGGCGCATAACGTTGAGATCCTGAGACAATGGGTTCAAAATCTTCACACAGCGCTCTGCGGGGTATGATGTCGAGCCCTCATAGTACGAAGCCTTGGTGAGCGAGTTCGACATAATCTCTGTGTAGCCATTCGAGGTGAGGAAGTCGGATGCCACATTCTGCAAGCGTGCCTTGTCGGGCTTTGGAGCGTACGACAAAGTAGAGTTTACATGGTCTGAAATCTCGATGTTGTTGTAGCCATATACGCGCAATACATCCTCAATGAGGTCGGCCTCGCGCTGCACATCTACGCGGTAGGGTGGAACTGCCACTGTGAGCACCTCGCCCTCGCGACCGAGAACCTTGACGTCGAGTGCCTCGAGGATAGTCATAAATGTCTCCTCGGGGATATTCTTGCCGATGAGCTTGCGTGCGCGCTCCAACGAGAACTCAAACTCGAAGTCGCGTGCGGGAGTGGGGTTGATGTCGATAATCTCCGATGTGATGCGGCCACCTGCCAACTCCTGCATGAGCATTGCTGCACGCTTGAGGGCATATACCTGAATGTTGGGGTCGATGCCACGCTCGAAGCGGAACGAAGCATCGGTATTGAGACCGAAGCGCTTTGCAGTCTTGCGCACCCATACGGGGTGGAAGTATGCGCTCTCGATAAATACGTTTACTGTAGAGTCGCTGATGCCAGAGTCCTGACCACCATATACACCTGCGATACACATGGGGCGCTCTGCCGAGCAAATCATAAGGTCGTTGGCTGTGAGTGTGCGCTCTACGCCATCGAGTGTCACGAACTTCTCGCCCTCGTTTGCCGAACGTACCACAACCTTGCCACCCTCAATCTTATCTGCATCAAATGCGTGGAGAGGCTGACCCAATTCGAAGAGGACATAATTGGTGATATCCACGAGGTTGTTCTTGGGGTTGATGCCCGCAGCGCGCAACTCGTTCTGCATCCACTCTGGAGATGGAGCAATCTTGCAGCCGCTAACGGTGATACCAGCATAGCGGGGTGCTGCCTCCGAGTTTACAACCTCCACCTCGATGGTGCGAGATGTGTCGTCAATCTTGAAGCCCTCAACCGATGGGAGCTTGAACTCTACGCGCTCGCCACGGCTCTTGAGGTATGCCGCGATGTCGCGAGCAACGCCGATATGTGAAGCTGCATCCACACGGTTGGGTGTAAGGCCGATGCCGATGAGGTAGTCGTCAGCGATGTGGAGGTACTCCTTCGCAGGTGTACCTACAACAGCCTCTGCGGGGAGCTCCATGATGCCGTCGTGGTTGCGGCCGATGCCGAGCTCATCCTCTGCGCAGAGCATACCGAGTGACTCAACGCCACGAATCTTGCTACGCTTAATCTTGAACTCCTCCTCCGAGTCGATAGGGTAGAGCACCGAGCCAACAGTTGCGCACATAACCTTCAAGCCCTTGCGGCAGTTGGCAGCGCCACACACAATCTGCAAAGGTGCCTCTGCGCCAACATCTACGGTGGTGATGTGGAGGTGGTCAGAGTCGGGGTGATCCTCGCAAGTAAGAACCTCGCCCACAACAACACCCTTCAAGCCACCCTTGATGGTCTCAATCTTCTCGAACTCCTCGACCTCAAGGCCAAGTTCGGTGAGTATTTCGGCCATGCGCTCCGCCGAGAGATCGCAGTCAAGGTAGCGCTTAAGCCAGTTAAAAGATACGTTCATAGTTATATTGTTTTTATATTTTTTCCGTTGTAGTGGTTACAATCGCACAAAGATAGCAAAAAATATCGAAATAGTCAAATTCCGATAACTAAATTTGTGTGGTTGCGAGTTGTTATCTCTCTGCCTCGCGGTAGATGTCGCGCAAACGGTCAGACATGAAGTACTGGAATACGCCGCGCAGGAACATATACATGGTGAATGCCAGCCATAGCGCGTTGTTGCCAATGAGCCAGCCGAGACCATAGAGGATGACAAAGAAGCAGACTGACGACCATATCATCGAGTTGCGCATGATGCGGCTGCGAGTAGCACCCACCATGATGCCATCCATGACGAATGGCATAGCCGCAGCCAGAGGTATGGCTATAATCCATCCGATATACTGCTCGGCAACGTTCAATAATACGGCACTATCACCCTGCTCGGGGTTGGCGATGAAGGTGAAGATGTCGCGCCACCAGCCCACATATACGCCAATGAACACGAACGACACAGCGAAGCACCACACGAGGCAGAGCTTGATGCAGCGACGCAATGATGCCTCGTCACGAGCACCAATAAAGCGGCCTGTGAGCGCCTCGGCAGCGTAGGCAAAACCATCGTTCATGTATGAGAATAGTGTAAATAACTGCAAAAGTATTGTGTTGACTGCAAGTATGTTAGCATCGCCCGTATCGGCTGATGCCTTGGTGAAGAATGTGTAGACCGCAACAAGGCAGAAGGTGCGAACCATGATGTCGCCATTAATCGAGAAGAAGCGGCGCATGCTCTGCATGTCCATCACCTCCTTCATGCTCACCTTGACCAGGCGCTTGCGGTAGCGTAAAAGTATACCCGCCACCATCACCACGACGCCTGTCCACTGCGCAACGACCGATGCCAGAGCGATACCCTCCAGGCCCATGGTGCCGATAATCGAGAAGAGGTAACTGAAGCCAATGTGGATGAGGTTGACGAGTATCGCCACGGCCATTGGAACTACGGCATTCTGCATGCCCGTGAACCAGCCGTTGAAGGCGAAGAGCAGGATGCCCGCGGGAACTGCCCAGATGCGTGTGTAGAAGTAGTCGGCAATCATAGTTTGCGACTCCTCGCTGCCCGTGTCCATAAACCACAATGAGAACTCTCCGATGGGGTACTGCAACGAGAAGGCAAGGATGCCCACGCCAAGCGCTACAACCAATGAGCGCCAGAGCATTAGCGAGTATTCGCGGTGGTTCTCCGCGCCGAAGGCCTGTGCCGTAAGACCACTCGTACCCATGCGGATGAAGGAGCAGTTCCAGTAGATAAAGTTGAAGATTGTAACACCAATCGAGAGTGCGCCGATGGCGAGCGTTCCCTCGCCGCCACATGCACGTCCGGCGATGAATGTCGAGGCGATACCCATCAGGGGCACGGTGACATTCGAGATGATGTTAGGTATTGCTATTCGAAGTATCTCTCTGTTCATAATGGCGACAAAGTTACAATAATTTTGCAAATTTTTCGGCATAGTAATTGCAAAAGAGTTGTAGATCAAAAAAAATGGTTACCTTTGCGCGATTTTTTTATATAGCATTAATACAGAAATGAAAAACAAGAACACAGACTCAACAGCTAACGTATCACGTTTTGCGCGTGACAAGCGTCAGCGCGTAAGCTCTACTGAGCGTGTTGAGCGTACTCCCCGTCCACGCCGTGAGGCTGACAACGAGGGCAGCCGCGAGTTCCGTACTCCCGCGGTAAAGACAGAGAAGCGTACATCGTACAACCCCCACTTCACCGCAGACAACCGTTTGCGCCCCGAGTATGAGCAGCGTCCCCGTCGCAACGAGGATGGCGAGCGTCCTTCGCGTGGCTTCAACCGTTCAGAGCGCGGTGAGCGTAACTTCAATCGTGATGAGCGCAACAACGACCGCAGCTTCAACCGCGGCGAGCGTACCGAGCGCCCAGCACGCAACTTCAACCGACCCGAGCGCGGTGAGCGCACATTTAACCGCGAGGAGCGTTCAGAGCGCACATTCAACCGCGAGGAGCGCAACAATGACCGTGGCTTTAGCCGTGGCGAGCGTAGCGAGCGCCCCGCACGCAACTTCAACCGCGAGGAGCGTGGTGAGCGTACATTTAACCGCGAGGAGCGTACAGAGCGTCCAACTCGTTCTTTCAACCGTGACGAGCGTAGCAACGACCGTGGCTTCAAGGCTGGTGCAAAGCGCACTGCTGCACCCAAGCGCGATGAGAAGCCCCGCTCATATCCCAAGTTCAACCCCAACCAGTCGACAGGCGAGATTCGTCTCAACCGCTTTATCTCACAGTCGGGCGTATGCTCACGCCGTGAGGCCGATGACTTCATCCTCGCAGGTGTTGTGACTGTTAATGGTCAGGTAGTTACAGAGCTTGGTACAAAGATTTTGCCTACTGACGAGGTTCGCTTCCACGATGAGAAGCTCCAGGGCGAGAAGAACGTCTACCTCGTACTTAATAAGCCAAAGGGCTATGTGACATCTTTGGATGATCCCCACGCCGAGAAGACCGTGATGGACCTCGTGAAGAACGCCTGCACAGAGCGTGTATACCCCGTAGGTCGCTTGGATAAGAACTCGCTCGGCTTGCTCCTTATCACTAACGATGGCGACATCACACGCCAGCTCACACACCCCTCATACCGCAAGAAGAAGATCTATCAGGTGACACTCGATAAGGCTCTCACTCGCGCCGACATGGACTCTCTCACCGAGGGTATCACACTCGAGGATGGTGACATCTTCGCTGACGAGGTGGCATATGCATCAGAGGATAAGCGCACCGTAGGCGTAGAGATTCACTCTGGCCGTAACCGTATCGTTCGTCGTATGTTCGAGCACCTCGGCTACACCGTTCAGAAGCTCGACCGCGTGTACTACGCGGGTCTTACGAAGAAGAACCTTAAGCGTGGCGAGTGGCGCTTCCTTACTCGTGATGAGGTTATGCGTCTTAAGACTGGCCAATACGAGTAAAAAGATTGTATAACAAGGCTATTTTGTCGTTGCGTTTGCTTTCAAAATGCGCATTTACCCTTAAGTAAACTCCGCTTTTTCAAGCTACGCACGACTTTGTAATAATAAAAGAGGCTGTTCGATTTGTCGGACAGCCTCTTCTGTGTTGTGTTACAAGCAATGATTAGTAAATCTCCTCAATGAGCTTCGCAAGGCGGATGCCTCCCTTGAGGAACTGCTGCTCGATGACGGGTGCATACTGCGCAATATAGTCGTACGAGAGGTTTGCGCCCGTTGCAGAGTTCTCGTAGATGTCGTTTGCCAAGACTACGGTCTCCTCAATCCAGTCGTTGGGTGTACCCTGCATATATGCCTGCACCTGCTTGGGTGTTGCGCGGTCCACCTGCTCCTGCCATTCCGAGTAGCCCCAGCGGTGTGCCGACTCCACAATCTCGCTATCCCATACCGAGTGCAACTTCTTTTGGCTGCCGAAATACTTAACCTTTGTGCCGTTGCCACCATGGTCGCTCTTGCGGCCCGCGTGCATAGGACAGTGCATGTCGCCCACGATATGGATAAGCATCATAAGCTGCACGCGCTCCTCCTCTGCGGTAAGTTCGCCGCTCTTGAGGTTCTCGACAAGGGTGTTGATAGCCACGACTGCATCACCCGCGCTATCCTTCTTCGAGTTTGCGTATGTACCCTCCTCGGCATCTACATTGACATAGTGCCAGGTCTTGGTGTAGGCATACTCATCGGTGTGGCTGGCGTTGTCTAACCAGTTTGCCACATATACCAACGAGTGGCCATCAAGTACTGCCGTAACTTTTTTGAGTGCTTTTTTTGACAGGTGCTTCTCGGCGATATAGGCTACGGTGTCGTGGCCCTTGGGTCCCCAGGCGAGTGCCATAGCGGGGATGAGGAGTGCAAATGCTATAGATAATACTTTGCGCATAGTTAGTTGTTAAATGGTTATATATGGGCAAAGGTACGAAAAAAAAACTCGACTTGCAATGATGCAAATCGAGTTAAGTGGAGGTGGCGGGGGTCGAACCCGCGTCCAAACAAGGAACCCCAGAGCTTTCTACACGTTTAGCTGACCATTTCATCCTTCTCCTCGCGCCAGGCAGGCAGCAGCCAAACCCGAGGCCCAGCCCCTAAATCTCGCATGATGACCGAGGCACACATCACGCTATCTCTTAATTGATGATACCCCATAATGATTGGCCGTTAAAGAGCGGAACGACCTCTCGGGATACTCGTCACACAGCCTCCTTGGGCTACGCGATTAAGCTAATTTACCCAGTAAATTAAGCAGCGAGTGCGTAGTTGTTATTGCCATTTATAGCTTGAGCGTTCAGTTTAACGAGACCCCACACAAGGCTCGAC
>JAZRJJ010000026.1:0-3508 GCA_045645705.1 Alistipes sp.
ATCATCGACGCTATCCTCGATGGCTCAATCGACAAGGCAGAGACAAAGCAGATTCCTATGTTCGACTTCAAGGTGCCTACATCACTTCCTGGCGTAGACCCCGCAATCCTCGATCCTCGCGACACTTATGCTGACGCAGCAGAGTGGAACAAGCGCGCAGAGGATTTGGCAGGCCGCTTCGTTAAGAACTTCGCAAAGTTCACAACAAACGAGGAGGGTAAGGCTCTTGTAGCTGCTGGTCCCCAGCTTTAATTTAGCGTGATAAGGGCGCATCTGCGGCCTCTCAATCAAAGCCCCGAATGGGACGTACGATAAGTACTACCCATCCGGGGCTTTTTCATGTCGAGGCCACATCTGCAACCCTTCTAACACTAAATTTTGCTTCGGGATTTTTATCGAGCGTTAACAGCTTTCTCTTCACAAATTATTTGTTACTCCACCCAGGGCTGTACGATTAAGTACTATCCCTGGGTGGGTTCTTTTGTGATGCACCGCTACCACACCACTCTAACAACAAATTCCACATCGTCCTCTTCAAAAAAATCACTTTTTATTTTCGCGTTATGTCAGAAATTGCGACCTTTGGTGTCATAAGCGTAGAAAGCCGAAAACAAAATGACTAACCGAGAGTTCGAAATATTCGTTGAGCGCAGTCGCACAAAGCTCCTCGCCATAGCACACCAATACCTTGGTGCCGTGGCCGATGCCGAGGATGTCGTGCAGGAGGCACTACTCAAGCTCTACGCCATGCGCGACAAGCTCGACGACTACCGCAGCATTGAGGCCCTCGCCACGGTGGTGGTTAAGCGTCTGGCGCTAAACACCCTACGCAACGAGAAGCGACACCCCGCAACGACACTCGATGAGCGCATAACAGCCTCCGACGAGCCACCATCGCTGGAGCGATACACCGAGCTGCTGCAAGCCATCGACACCCTGCCGAGCAAGCAGCAGATGATACTACGCATGAAACACATCGAGGGCTTGGAGGTTGAGGAGATAGCTGACCTCGTGAAGATGAGCCACGATGCCATATACCAGAACCTCAGCCGAGCACGCCGAGCAATATTAGAACAATTCAAAAACCGCAAAGATGGATAAGCTACACTACATAGAGAGTCTCGTAGAGAAGTTCCTCGAGGGTCGCACAACGAATGACGAGGAGCGCGAGCTATACGAGTGGTTCGCTACGGCAGATGTGCCCGACAAGTGGAGCGACCTCAAGGCGATGTTCGCTTGGTATGCCGAGGGCATGCCCGATAAAGCGGCACCCGCGAAGCCCAAACCACGCATGACAATCCGTCGCAGATGGTGGGTAGCGGTAGCAGGTGCCGCAGCGGCCTGTGCAGCCGTAGTGGTCGTACTACTACCCCACAGCAACACTGAACCCCAGATGCGCACCTATAATATATATGAGGGTAGCTACATTGTCGAGGCGGGCATACGTTACGACGACATAGAGGTTATCGAGGATGACATCGAGGAGCTCTTTGCTCGCGCCGAGGCCATAGAGCTTGAGGCGAACGAGCTTATAGCATGGGCAGACACCAATTTTTAGTAACAACACAGCGCTGTAAATAAAACGATTAGCAAAAATGAAACGACTGATTTTTATTGTTGCACTCCTTATGGCTACCGTCGCAGAGTGCAGCGCACAGGAGAGGATAGAGGCACTCCTCAAGCGCGACATGCAGAGCAATAAGTATGGCCAGGGACTGCGCGTGGCCGTAAAGCGCGACCCCGCAACTGGCGAGATAATAAAGCGCGTAACGGAACTCTCGATTATTGACGACAAGGCCTTGGCCAAGGAGTTTATCGAGGCCTTCACCGCCGAGCGCGACAGGGCCGATGTATGGGAGGAGGAGGCAAGCGGCAAGATACGCCTGATAACTGCCATATACTCAAACCCCAAGCGCATCTACCGTCTCGACACCAACGGCTCGCTATGCACGGTCTACGAGCAGGTGATATTCAAAGAGGAGTAAGCTACAAATTTTAAGAAATTACAACTATGAGAAAGATATTTTTTATTGTGTTATCAGTAGTCGGCTTTGTGGCTGCGGCACAAGCACAGAAGGTGGTGAGCATAAGCAAAGCTGATAACCACGCCATTGAGTACACGGTTACCGAGCTACGCCACTCGGAGCTTAAGGAGCTTATCTCCACCCTACCCGCAACGGTGACCGTCACCGACGAGGAGAGCGACATAATAACCATTGCAGCGCCCACAAGCGTGTTTCCCTACCTCAAATTCGACTTTAGAGGCGACTCGCTCGCCATCGCCAGCGACAATGATGCTCCGAAAAAGGTTATGGCTACGCTCAACCAGAAGTGCCACATCGAGGTCACTATCCCCTCGCAGAGCCTGCGATGTATAACCAACACCTCGGATATGAATCTATTCTTCAAGAGTGGCAAGTGTGCCGACAATCTGCAAATGGTCAACACCCTGACCATGTCGATTATCGCAACAGATATTACCGCAGAGTCAAACCTCGAGATTTGTAACACGGGCACCATGACCATGAAGGTTGACAACCTCAACACCGAGCAGCTATACACCCTGAACACGGGCTACCTCTATATGAGGGGTGCGACAACGGCAACCGCTATCCAACAAAGCTCATCGGGCATCGAGAACTCACTTCTTAATGTTGACTGCCAGAAGTTGGAGATAGTGAGCACTGGTAAGGGTATCATCGAGTTCCGCGGCATTGCCGACGATGTAACCGTAGCAAACATGGGCAAGGCAAAGATTAAGACCTCGAAACTCAATAACTTCAAGTAGCAGTGTAAAAAACGACCATAAGCGCACTGCATATAGATGCAATATGCACAAATTTACTCCTCTGGCTATCAACTTTTTACCATAAAATTTGGAAAATTGGTGGGGGGGGTAAATTTGCATAGTGAAACATTAAAACTTACAACCTATGAAAAGACTTATTTTCGCCCTTGTGGCATTGGCATTTGTGGCCTGCGACGTTGATGTTGAATTGGGGAACAGGAGCGCTAAGCTCACAGATATAACCATTGAGTGTATCAAGGAGACACCCACATCCAACAATACCAGCGACCACGAGTTTGACACCCACACATACCTCTGTAGTGGCAATATCGGAGGCTTCCGTGGCGACTGCTACATCAGGGTCATGCACGACAACTTCATCGTACACAACGACCACCACCTAACGCTCTCGGGCGAGACGATGCCCTTTGAGTTTACCTTTGCACCCGAGTGGGGCTACCTCGACAGGGAGAACCTAAACTTCATTGTCGAAGTCTTCGATGATGAGGGCGACACGCTCTGCAAAACAACGGTCGTGGCACGACACAACTAAAGAGGGGGCTGACTAAAAAGTACCTTAGCCAGTCCCCATAACCTAAGAGAGTGAATAAAAAGATGTAGTTTTAGGCTTGCGAAGCCCGAAAAAGCGGAGTTTACTAAAGCGTAAATGAGCATTTTGAGGGCAAGCGTAACGACAAAATACACTTTTTATTCACTCTC
>JAZRJJ010000027.1:0-16070 GCA_045645705.1 Alistipes sp.
AAGACCTGCACCGTCGGTATAACCACCGAATGGGTAGTAAGAACCGAGTGTATTATGATAATAGGTAGGAAGTGCGTCGTACAAGCCACCTACATCCTGCTGACCAGTCTGACCGTAGCTCAAACGTACCTTCAATGCTGACAAAGCGTCAACATCCTCCAAGAATGACTCATTCTTAGCATTCCATGCCAACGCTACTGATGGGAAGATACCCCACTTGTTGTTAGCGAAGCGTGATGTACCATCGGCACGCAAAGTAGCAGTTACTGAGTAGCGACCTGCGTAAGAGTAGTTAGCACGACCGAAGAATGATACGAGGAAGTACTCGCTCTTTGAAACTCGTGGCTCTGAGCTGTAGTAGTTAGCTGCAGTAGGATCCAAAGCTACATAAGGCTCGTTGCTGTAAACATCCCACTTAGTCACATCAGCAACGCGGTTAGTAGCGTTGTATGACTGAGTGTAGAAGTGCTGCCATGAGTAACCCAACATTACGTCGAATGAGTGGTCGCCCAAAGTCTTGGCGTAAGCACCGTAGAACTCCAAAGTCTGGTCGCGACGGAGCTGTGAGTAGTCGGTGTGTGAACCTGAACCAGCCTCAGCTGTAGCGTGCAATGACTGCTCAGCACCAGGAAGAACATCAACAGTACCGTTAGACTTAGATACATCAACACCAAGGTTCAAGTTCAAGCGAAGATCCTCAAAACCGTGAATCTTGTAGTCGATCTGAGCGTTACCTACGAAGCGCTTTGCTCGAGAAACGTCAACCTTCTCCTCCAACATTGCAACGGGGTTCTGGTTAGCCATTGTGTTGTGATTACCATCAACACCACGCCATGTATAGTAACCCTCAGGCTTTGTACATTTGTCTGGACTCTCTGCTGTAAAGTGATCAGGAGTACATCCGTGTATACCACCATCTGCTTTGTCGAGGTGTACGGGCTTTGTAGGATCGAACTGAACAGCCTGTGAGATAGCACCCTCGTTAGCGAAACGAGAATCCATGATCATACCCTTACCGTTAAGGCTGATAGTAAGGTGGTTGTCCAAGAGCTGTGGGTTAAGGTTCAAAGACAATGTGTGGCGAGACATGTTAGATGTCTTCAAAGTACCGTCCTGGTTCAAGTAACCGTAAGATACACGATATGGGAGGTTGTTCTTCTCACCCATCTTTACGTTACCTGATACTGATACGTTACCCTCGTATGACTGTGCGAGCTGGTAGATCTCACGCTGCCAATCGGTGTTGATGTAGTTGCCGTTAGCATCGGTGTACTTTGTAGCTGAGCGGTAAGCATCAGTATCCTGTGTGCCGTAGTACCACTCCAAAGCCTGACGCATCTCGTCGCCTGTCATAACGTCAACATAGCGTGAGTTCTGGCTCAACGATGCTGTGAAGTCAACAGCAACATGAGGAACGTTTGAATCGTACTTTGAACCTTTCTTTGTTGTGATGATGATGACACCGTTTGACGCACGCGAACCGTAGATAGCAGTTGCAGATGCATCCTTCAACACGGTGAACGACTCGATATCTGATGGGTTGATAGATGCCAAAGCGTTGGCAGTACCAGAGATACCAGAGTTAGAGATGGGCAAACCATCAACAACTACCAATGGGTCGTTAGATGCGTTGAGTGAAGAACCACCACGGATACGGATTGTAGCTGCAGAACCTGGAGCACCGCTACCAGAGGTGATTACAACACCTGCCGACTTACCACGAAGAAGGTCGGTGGGTGAAGTAGCAAGACCCTTGTTGGTCTGATCTGCCTTTACGGTAGAGATCGAACCAGTAAGGTCGTTCTTCTTTACAACGCCATAACCGATGACAACGACATCATCGATCATCTCAGAGTCATCCTCCAAGACAACGTTTGCGAGAAGGTCTGAATTTGCTGCAAGAGCAACAGTCTTGTAACCGATAAAGCTAATCTCGATGATAGCCTCGGGACCGTTAACTTTCAGCTCATACTGACCGTTAATGTCGGTGGTGACACCGTTAGTCGTGCCCTGCTCGATAACAGAAGCTCCGATAACCGGCGTTCCGGTAGTATCAACTACCACACCTTTGACCTCGTATTTACCCGACTGGGCAAACACTTGGGCGGGAACCGCCATCGCGAGGATAGCAAGACCCAAACACATAGTTAAGAATTTTCTCATAGTGTTTTAGTGTTAGTTAATAATAAAGTTAGTAAATATGTTAGTGTGTATCTTGTTTTCAACTTTTCGGAAGCCGAATAAAAAGTATATTTCGTCGTTACGCTTGCGCTCAAATTATCCGACTTCTGCTATGTTGGAGAAGTTACTCCTTGCGGCGAGTGTTGATGCCAAACACCGCAATAGCACCCAAGAGCAATGAGATACCCGCAATCACGAGCATCACAATCTGACCGCTCTGGAACTTCTTGAGCTCGGTCTTAACCTCTGGCTCGGCAACAACCTCCTCGGTATTCTCCACAACCTCGGCAACAACCTCGGCAACAACCTCCTCAACAGGCTCGACTGCCTCTGCAACCTCAGCCGCCTCCTCAACTACGGCAACCTCCTCGACTGCCTCCGCTGCGGGAGCCTCTGCCTCGGCTACAACCTCAACCTTTGCCTCCTCGGCTACGGGTACCTCAAGGTAAACATCCTTACCACCGAATGTCATGAAGAGCACGCCACCCACGAGTGATGCCACGATCTGTGGAAGACAGATAGTGCAGTTGAAAAGACCCATATATGAGCCGAGCGACTTGCCCGATAGTGCGTTTGTGAGCAATGCGAATGGGAGTGCCAACATAGCCGCCCATGCGCAACCGATAAGCAAGAATGATACGGCGAGCAAGTACTGGTCGTGGATGAAGTATGTAGAGATGAAACCTGCTGCACCGAGCAACAAGCTCACAGAGTATGCAACCTTAGCCTTGCGGAACATAGGGATAACCATAGCCCAGAGGATTGAGCCCACGGCCTGAACGGCGAACAATACACCAGTCCAGTCGCCCGCAGCCTGATACTCCTTCGATGCGGGGATGATAGTGTCCCAAACAGT
The DNA here is from genome assembly GCA_045645705.1 of Alistipes sp. Lineage (GTDB taxonomy): Bacteria > Bacteroidota > Bacteroidia > Bacteroidales > Rikenellaceae > Alistipes. The sequence continues at coordinate 3,038 of JAZRJJ010000027.1, forward strand.
CTCGGCAATACCACCTGTGGTGTATGTCCACATGTAGAGGAATGCAAACCATGAGAAGAACTGTACAAGACCAATCTGCCAGAACACCTTGGGGGCGTGGAAGAGCAAGCTGATGAGGTTTGTCTTCTCGCCAGCCTCCTCGGGCTTGATGTTGTTGTACTTTGCATAGTCCTCGGGGTTCCACTCCTTAACCTTTGCACCTGTGTAGAGCACGCAGAGGATAAGGATAGCGGCGCCAACATAGAATGACCATGTCACAGAGTCGGGCACCTGACCCTCGCCAGCAACTGCGCTGATGCCGATAGCGGTGAAGAAGTAGGGGAACAAGTAACCCACCAACGAGCCTGCGTTGCACAAAAGGCTCTGGATGGAGTATGCCTTGGTCTTCTGCTCCTCGTTAACCATATCGCCGACCATCATCTTGAAGGGCTGCATAGCCATGTTGATTGATGTGTCGAGCAACATGAGCATGAGAGCACCGAATGCGAGTGCCGCCTTGACGGTCATCTCGAAGCTACCCGAGTTGGGAAGGAGTGCCATCACGATGATTGCCACGATAGCGCCCACATAGAGGTAGGGCTTGCGGCGACCCCACTTGCACCATGTCTTGTCGCTCATGGCACCAACGATGGGCTGCACGATCATACCCATCAATGGGGGCAAAATCCAGAAGAAACTCAACGTGTGGGGATCTGCGCCCAACGTTGCAAAGATACGGCTGATGTTAGCACTCTGAAGTGCGTATGCAATCTGCACACCAAAGAATCCGAAGCTCAGATTCCACATCTGCCAGAAGGATAGATTAGGCTTTTGCATTTTATTGTGTTTTAGTTAATCAATTTTTGTGTCGTAAATATCGTGTCGAAGTCATTGGTTTTCGGGTCTTATTAAATTATTTTAATAACGGCACAATGACAACACTACAAATTTTACCAAAAATTTCGTAAATTCCAAATCAATTCTACCCAAATGGTAGATATTTATGACGAATTGCGCGTTTCTTGGGCCGAATGGTAGAATCACTCCCTTATGGTGTATGGGCGATTTTCTGGTCGATGTATAGCATCTATTGCTATGCAATATGGTCCATTTGTGAGGTTTGTTGTTCAATGGTTTTGGATTTTCATATTTTTTTCATAACTTTGCATAACTATGGATTTACTCAAGCGACACCACGCAATTGGCAATGTTGCCATCGTCATAATTTTCGCAGTGCTTCACTTCGCGGTGGCGCTGCTCAGTCGTGCCATGAACTACCACGACGACATCCTTTTGACGATACTCACCATCTCCATGGTTGTGATTATCTCGATACGCAACAGCACCCGCATCGAGATGGTTACGCTACTGACGCTCGTAGCCACCATTTCGGGCTTCATCATCGGCTCGTGGCTGTGGCAGCCGATGAGTAAAATCATCCATGACGCATACACCGCTCCAGCTGTATCTACATTCCTGATTACCACGGTGATAGGCCTTGCGATTAACTCGCTCACCCTGCGTGTTAAACGCTTCCGCTCGAGCACAAATGTGCTGCGCTCGTATGTCCGAAATGTGATACTCGTTGCGGTGGGTATTCTGCTTGTCCGCCTCTTGTATGTTGTGATGTTCCGCGTGGGTGTCTTCAACGAGGGCACGCTCATAAGCCATGTCTTCGGAACGATGGAGAATACTTGGGCGTTGCTGTCGCTCATAGCGGGCAATGTGGCGCTCTTTGCCTATCTCCCATCGCGAGGTCAGGATGCGTCGAAGCGCCTCTCCATCTTCAACCCGCTGATGGTATCGCTCTCGGTGCTGCCCGTAATCGCTACATTGCTGATTTACTACGATATACCGCATTTTGAAAACCCTGCGACAGAGTCTCTCGACTTTGTGCGCACGCTCTCGGCGGCGTTGATAATAGACATTCTTATTGCTACGGCCTGCATACTTATTCGCATATCTACAACCTCGCAGCGTGAGTTGCGCGAGGAGCGTGAGCTGAAGCACCGCACGGAGTATCAGTACGAGCGACTCAAGCAGCAGATAAATCCGCACTTTTTATTCAATTCGCTCGGCATCCTCGACTACCTTGTTCAGGAGCATGAGACGGAGCGTGCCTCAGCCTTTATCCGCAAGCTCGCGGGCATCTACCGCTATATGCTCAACAACGACCAGAAGTCCCTTGTGAAGATTAGTGAGGAGCTCGAATTTGCCAATATGTATATCGACCTTTTGTCGGAGCGTTTCCCCGAGGGTATGAAGTTTGAGATAGCGGTGGAGAGGACTTATGCCGATAAGTGTGTTGTGCCCTGTGCACTCCAACTATTGATCGAAAATGCCACTAAACATAACATAGTTAGTGCCGACTCTCCGCTGTGTGTCAAGATAGCCGTTGAGGGGGATTATCTGGTAGTCAGAAACAACCTCCAGATTCGCACTCACGGTCAGCCCTCGACACACCTCGGATTGGAGAATATACGCCGCCAGTATCTCGATATAACACACCGCGATATTGTGGTGCAAAAGACTGAAAATGAATTTATTGTAAAACTCCCCATAGTATGATTAAAATACTCATCGTAGAGGATGAAATCCCTGCGCAAGTAAACCTTAAAAAGCTCATCGACCGCTGCTGTCCCGAGGGTAGTGTGGTGATGACTCTAACCTCGGTGCGCCAGACCGTGAAATGGCTCGAGGAGAACCCCGATGGTGCTGATGTAATTTTTATGGATGTCGAACTTTCTGACGGCATCTGTTTTGAGATTTTCGAGCGTGTGAACATCAACGCTCATGTTATCATAACTACGGCCTATGACAACTATGCAATCAACGCCTTCAAGGTCAACTCGCGCGACTACCTCTTGAAACCCATTGGCGACGAGGATATGAAGCGTGCGTGGGAGCGCTGTCGCGAGAGCATAGAGAGTCGTGCCTCGGCAAATATCGAGAAGACACTTTTGGACATGGTGTCGCGTGCTAATGGCGCCCGCGATAAGGAGTATAAAAAGCGTTTTATAGTCAAAACGGGCGAGAAGATTATAATCATTCCAGTTGAGGATATTGCCTACTGTTTCTCGGAGGATAAGAGCACCTATGCCGTTAGTCGCAATGGCACGCGTCGCCTCTTGGACTACTCGTTGGACATGGTGCAGGAGATGCTCGACCCGCACCTCTTCTTCCGCATCTCGCGCAGCTATATCGTCTCGATTAACGCCATAGAGAACATATCGAAGCACCTCGGCACGCGCCTCAAGATACAGCTCAATCCACCCACTACGGATGAGGTTGTTGTGAGCCGTAGCCGCACTTCGGATTTCCTGGAGTGGCTCGACAAAAACTAACGGATGAGACAAAAATAGAAGAGGATGACCCCACGGGCCATCCTCTTTTCTATTTATACAGGTCGCCTACTTTATAGCAACCATATTGAGTATCGACTGCTCGGCAGGTTTGCAAATGTCGTATAATCTTTGTAACTTGCCAACGCAAATTACTACCGTGAACGGCAAAATAATCAAGGGTCAAATACAGCGTCCATATAACAGAAAAGGCATTGCTCATCCAAAATTCAGATAGTTTAAACATATTGATGATATGAAAAGATTATTAGTTATTTCATTGTTTACATTAGTCACATCCAACCTAATGGCACAAGGTGGTATATTAGGCACAGAGCCAGACCTTCAAGACTATGAAGTTGGTCAACTGATGGTATATGGGGGTGCGTATGTTAGGGACGACACTCATTCATTAGGTACTGAATGCAAATATGAACGAAGAACTGGTTATGTTTATATGGTCATAGACCCTGTTACCGAGACTTTTATGTGGCTTGATTGTAGTAGCGATGAGATTAACGAGAGACATTCGTTATATGGCTCGTGTCGAATTAGTCAAGATACGCTCTATATTCAGCCTAAGTTTGGAAGCATAGTGGATGAAAACGGTAGTCGAAGATTTGATGATAGTACCGCTATGATCTATTACTATCCTACAGAACCGCTTCAAAACACACACGACCAAGACTTGAGGTTGAAAGAACTATTTCAAAATAAGAATAAATTAAGTGAGTATGTTTTTCTCATAAACGACAAAGAGTTGCGAGATATAACCTCACCCCATGTTTCGTCCAAGGATCCATCTAAGATGCACTGGGTAAGATTGTATCGTATCAAATTGAAGCATAGACACCCCGACGCGGACTTTTATCCAATCTTTCTGATGTAAAAACTTTTTAGTTCTTACCACACAAAGGTATAATAGCTGACCAAAAACAACATGGCATATTGGACACAAACTACCATGAAGATCCAAATGATGATAGCCATTCCATCAAATAGTTCCGAATCTGCACTACAAGCTGTAGATGATGCAATTAAATATGCCAATGACAAAGGAATTGAAGTAATTATTCATAAACTGTAAAACTATGTGTGTAAAAGGAAATAGCAAAAATTTTAAAGGCCTTATAGTGTATGTTGATCCAGTAGACAACTCATATTGGTTATTCCCTATGTACCCGATTCTGCCTTGGGGAGGTATGAGTTGTAGAGCTTTACCATTCCTCAAACTAAAGATTGAGGAGACTGATATGCCTACACTATTCCGCAAAGCAATAGAGTGGATGGAGCAACATAGTAAAATGGTTGATGAAGAGTATGATAATACTTATGTAAGGTCTGGTGAATTTGATCGTGACTTTATCAAGGCGACCAAATTACGATCTGTAAGTACGCTTGACAATAGAAGTACTGCTCGCATTAGCATATATCGATTATGTGATATGGATGAGAATTGCAAGTTGTACTATGAGTTCATCACTTGGAAGTGTTGCCCTACACCACCGCGAAAGGGAAATGGACAATTGATTAATAGAATCTATATACCAATAGATGCGCCTGAAGAGGAACTTATTGCCACAATGGTAGAGGCTCTGGAGTGGCAGCAAAACCATCCTGAACCAGAACCTCGCAAAAGAAGGCGCAAGGTTCAATCTGATACGACTAATAAAGACGATAAGTAAAGGACATAGGATCTTAGTATCGCTTACAAAAACTTAAGGTAATTTGAGTGACCTCCACAGAACCCTGTGGAGGTCCTTATCTCTCAAATCTAAATTGCCATGACACAATTTGAGGTTTATTTCCAAAATAAAGACAATGTAAAATTAATAATTAGGATAGAATATGAAGTATGTATTAAGTGTATTATTTATATTATCATCATTGGTTGTTTATGCGCAAGGTGGTAATATAACAATATCTCAATGGGAAGGTTTGCATGCGGAACAAAAGCAAGTTGCAAAAAAAACACTCGATATGTTTCCATCTACTTGGCAAGAATTTATTGAGTTGTATGGATGGGATGATACAAATATGGCCGGAAAGCCTTTTTATAATAGACAACTAAATGATGCCGAATACTTGTATAACAATAGGCAATTAATCAACTACGATTTATTTACACAGAAGGTGGTCAGACTGGCTAGTGAAGCGACATGGGATGCTGATCATGTAAATTCTTTTCAAAAGGTCGTACAAAAGATGTTGGAATATGATTGGGCGCATTGTTATCCATACATAGAACAACTCGATGAGAATAGAGCCAAGGTGTTTTGGCGATTTGTTTTGGCTTCACCTGCAATGTGTAATATGACTTCGCTAAGAGAAAAATATGAGAAGTCGGCAAATAGTACACGTTACAAGTATGTACATCTAATAAATGAAGCTTTTGAATATAATGTAGTCCAGTTTAAGCATTAATGTTATATAAATAAGCCTACACGGGAATGCCCGTGTAGGTTTCCAATCCTAACACATTTTATGACCAAAACGACCCGCATCGTATGCCTTTGCATACTCGGTGCGGTAGGGATGCTTTGTGGTGTCCGCGGGTACTCAAAAAGATACCCGTGAGGTAGAGGTGGTGTCTGAAGATAGTGCGCGGATGAAACACTGCGGCGCGATTTATGTTGTTGTGTGGTGCGAATTACATAATAACATAGAGTATGAAAGGCATAATGAAAAGAGTATTGCTGGGCATCGCAATCGTAATAGGCGGTGCTCACGCCTCAATGGCCTGCACGGGCATATCGCTCACGGCAGCCGATGGCAGCTACATTCAGGCACGAACTATAGAGTGGGCATACGGAGCGCTCAAAAGCGAGTATGTCATAATCCCGCGTGGCGAGCAGCTGCAGTCCTACACCCCCACGGGCATGAACGGCATGAAGTTCAAGGCGCGCTATGGCGTGGTGGGCCTCGCGGTGGTGGAGAGGGAGTTTATCGCCGAGGGTGTCAACGAGGCGGGACTCTCGGCGGGGTTGTTCTTCTTCCCGCGCTACGGTAGCTACGAGTCGTACGAGGCTATGGACAACCCGCGCACCCTTGCCGACCTGCAAGTTGTGCAGTGGATGCTCACGCAGTGTGCTACGATAGACGAGGCGATGGAGGCGGTGAAGCGAGTGCGCATCGTGGCATTGGAGAAAACAGCAGTGATACACTGGCGCATCGGCGACCCAACTGGCCGTCAGGTGGTTATGGAGATTGTGGATGGCAAAATCAATTTCTACGAGAATGCGGTGGGCGTGCTTACCAATGCCCCAGGCTTCGAGTGGCAGGTTACGAACCTCGAGAACTATGTCAACCTACGCCCAGGCAGTGCGCAGAGCTATCACCTCGGTGGCGTGACGCTCGAGCCTAATGGTGGCAGCACGGCGATGTTGGGCCTCCCTGGCGACTTTACCCCTCCATCGCGCTTTGTGCGTGCCGCATTCTTCCGCAACACGGCTCCCACACGCGCCACGGGCTTGGATACGGTGCTTGAGGCCTTCCACCTGCTCAACAACTTCGATGTCCCCATCGCCATCGAAAACCCCTCGGAGCACAACCTCCCCAGCGCTACGCAGTGGACATCGGCCATAGACCTCTCCTCGCGCACGGTATACTACAAGACGGCATACAACTCCACCATCCGCTCCATCTCGCTCGATAACATAGACTTCGCGCGGGTAAAGTACGCATCCTATCCCCTTGACAGGGAGCAACGAGAGCCGATAGAGGTGTTATACTAAAAGAAAATAGAGTGCCACGGCACTCTATTTTCGTTATCTCTGCAACTTCAGGTCGCCATCTTTGACCCAGCCTAAACGCCTCATAACAAAGTGGATAAGGAGGCTTAATATGGCGGGGGCGATGAAGTACATGCCCACGATTTCGGCAATGAGCAGTGCGTGGTCTGTCGTAGCCGACATAGTGTCCCAGCAGCCGATGGGGCCTACCAAGCCCGAGGTGCCCATACCCGCACCCGCAGCGTTATTCTTCATCTGCAGAATGCAAGTCGAGATAGGACCGAGTATGGCCGAAGCGAGCGTTGGTGCGAGCCACACGATGGGCTTGCGGGCGATGTTTCCAATCTGTAGCATCGAGGTGCCGAGGCCCTGCGAGATAAGGCCGCCCCAGCCATTCTCCTTGAAGCTGATAACGGCAAAGCCTACCATCTGCGCACAGCAGCCCGCCGTAGCAGCACCCGCAGCCAAACCGCTGATACCTATTGAGATACATAGCGCCGCCGAGCTAATGGGAAGCGTTAATATGCAGCCCACCGACACCGCAACAACAACTCCCATAGCGAAGGGATTGAGCTCCGTAGCGCGGTTAATCAACTCGCCCAACGACATCACCCACTCGCCAATAGGTACGCATATATACTGCGCCACAAGGCCTCCCGCAACAATGGTTACGAGGGGCGTGATGATGATGTCCACGGGTGTGCGCTTCGAAACGAGCGAGCCTATCTCTATAGCCACGATGGTGGCGATATATGCGCCAATTGGGTTGCCTCCGACATCACCCGCAGGGCCACCGAGCGTATAGCCCAAGGCGCCCACTGCAACGGCAGAGATAGTAACCAGCGGGTCGCGCTTTAGTCCGAGGGCGATAGCCAAACCGATAGCGCCACCCACGACGAGGTCGATCTGTGCGATGGTGGCGATAGGTGCGAGGAAGCCGAGGCCTGGAATGAGGGCTATCTGCTTGATGATGAGTCCTATGATAAGCGAGGCGAAGAGACCCATAGCCATGAAACTCAGTGCGTCGACCACATAGGTTTTGAATGCTCCACGGAGCCACGATTGCTTTGCTGTGACGTTTGTAGCCATAGTCGTTTGATGTTTGATTCGGAGTTCGTAATCGAATATATTATGCAAATATACACTTATTTAATCTTTGATACAATGTTTTTTCGGAGAAAATTCCTATCTTTGCCTATCGTTAAACATAAAACATTACAATAATGGGTATAGTTTCATTTATCATTTGGGTTATTGGCATTGTACTTTGCGTTAAGGCAGCTCTCGAGATTTTCGCACATACTGGTGACGTGGCCAAGAAGTTGTTGTGCATTGTTGTTCTTTTGCTTACTAGCTGGGTAGGTCTTGTTGTGTACTACTTCTGGGCACGCGAGAGAGTTGGCGAGTGGGTGAAGTAAGAGAAGGGTGCTAAAACCAAATCTTATGAATATGAGGGTGTCTGACAGTGTCGGACACCTTTGTTGTTTTGTGTTATATCTTTTCAAGATATTTTGTATATTTGCACACTAATAAGTAGTCAACAGAGAAAATATGATAAAATACCAAAAGAGAGTCCTCAAAAATGGGCTTACCGTGTTGGTTAATCGCGATAGCGCGTCGAAGCTCGCGGCGGTGAACATCCTCTACAAGGTGGGTGCGCGCAACGAGATGACCGACAAGACAGGCTTTGCCCATCTATTTGAGCATCTGATGTTTCGTGGCACAACCAATGTGCCCGACTTCGACATACCCGTAGTTATGGCTTCGGGCGAGAATAACGCCTTTACGAACAACGACTACACCGACTTCTACATAACCCTCCCCAAGGAGAACCTCTCAACGGCCCTATGGCTCGAGAGCGACCGTATGCGTAACCTCAATATCTCGGAGGAGGCGTACCAGACCGAAAAACAAGTCGTTATCGAGGAGTTCAAGCAGCGCTACCTGAATCAGCCCTATGGCGATGAGCAGCTCCTGATGCGCGAGTTGTGCTACAAGGTGCACCCATACCGCTGGTCGGCAATAGGCATATCGCCCGAGCATATCGAGCGTGCTACGCTGGAGGATGTGCGTGCCTTTTATGACCTGCACTACCGCCCCTCGCGTGCCATACTCTCCATCTCTGCCGACCTCGACGAGGAGTATATGCTCGACATGGCGGAGGCGTACTTCGCAGATATTGAGGACATGGGTGGCGATGTGCTCCCCGTACCCGCAGAGCCCGAGCAGACGGAGCCCCGCCGCCTGGTTGTGGAGCGCGATGTCCCCGCTACGGATATAACCATAGCCTTCCATATGGGTGACCGCCTATCGCGCGACTTCTTCCTTGGCGACCTGGCCTCGGATTTGTTGGCGGGTGGCGAGTCTTCGCGCCTTATAAACCGCTTGGTTAAGGAGCGCGGCCTCTTCTCGAGTGTCAATGCCTACATCTTGGGTAGCCTCGATGCGGGACTCTTCATCATCAAGGGCCGCCTGATGCCCGATACTACCGAGCAGGTGGCCGAGGAGGCATTGTGGGGTGAGCTGCGTGAGTTGATGGAGGGCAATGTCTCGGACTACGAGATGGAGAAGGTGAAGAATAAGTTTGAGGCCAATATGCTCATGGGCGAGATAAATGTCATGAACAAGGCCATGAACCTCGGCTTCTACTCCATGATTGGCGACCTTGAACTTCTTAATACCGAAGCAGATATATATCGTTCGTTGAGCCGCGAGGAGGTGATGTCGTTTGCGCGCCGTTGCTTCAGCCCCAATAATTCGTCAACCCTAATCTACCGTGCCAAATGAGACAGCAGCCCGATATTATAATGCCCCGCAGTGTGGATATGCCCCATGCGGAGTGCCACACCGCAGCCAACGGTGTCAAGATATACACGCTCGCGAGCAACGACTTTGAGGTAGTGCGCTTCAGCCTTGTCTTTCGTGCGGGCACCTCGGTGCAGGCGAAGCCCTTTGTGGCATCCACAACGCTTAATATGTTGGGCGAGGGTAGCCAGAATATGTCGGCGCAGCAGATTGCCGATGAGCTCGACTTCTACGGCTCGTACTACGATGTGAACATTGACCGCGACTATACCTATGTATCCTTCTGCTCGCTCTCGAAGTTCTTTGCGCCGACCACAGGCGTGGCTGGCGAGATTATCCTACGCCCCACCTTCCCCGAGCGAGAGCTCATGGTATACTGCCAGAAGCGTAAGCAGAGCCTCAAGATTGAGCGAAAGAAGATGGAGGTTGCCTCGCGCGAGTTGTTTGCCCAGGCGCTCTTCGGTGCTAACCACCCCTATGGCATCTCGGCATCGGAGGAGCGCTACGATGACATTACGCGCGATGACATCGTGGAGCACTACCAAAGACTATACACCGCCGACAACTGTTTCGTGGTGTGCAGTGGCCGCATAGATGATGAGGTTATGACCGCTATTGAGGCTCTCGTTGCGGCATTGCCCCGAGGTGAGCGCCCCGAGTGCAGCTTCCCCGCGTGCGAGACGCAGTACACACTACACGCCGAGCGTGAGGAGGCGTTGCAGGCATCTATACGCATCGGTCGCCTGCTCTTCACGCGCAACCACCCCGACTTCGTTGGTATGCAGGTTGTGGCGGCAATCTTGGGCGGTTACTTCGGTTCGCGCCTTATGCAGAACCTGCGCGAGCAGCATGGCTACACCTACGGCGTGTCGGCGGCGATGATAAACTTCGAGAAGGAGGGCTACCTCGCCATCGCTACGCAGGTGGCACGCGAACACAGGGAGGATGCCCTCGGCGAGATATATGCCGAGATAGAGCGCCTGCGCGAGGAACTCGTCGACGAGGAGGAGTTGCAGATGGTCAAGAACGTTATGATTGGCGAGGTGCTGCGCATCCTTGATGGTCCCTTCGGCATTGCCGATGTCACAATCGAGAACATCATGTGTGGTGCAGATAACAGCGCTACGGAGCAGTGTGTGGAGACCATTGCCAACATAACTGCTGAGGAGATACGCGACCTTGCACGCAAGTACCTCGAGCGAGATAAGATTGTTGAGGTCGTAATGGGGTAGTGGCTATGATTCGAGAGGAGATTAAGGCATATGTCGAAAGCGAGATATTGCCGCGCTATGATGGCTTCGATGCCGCGCATAGGCGTGACCATGCCGATATGGTTGTAGGGCGTAGCGTGGAGCTCGCCCAGAGGCTTGGCGCAGATGTTGAGATGGCATATGTCATTGCCGCCTACCACGATACGGGCCTTGCCATAGGTCGCGATGTGCACCATACGGAATCGAAGCGTATTCTGTTGGCAGATAGAGAGTTGAGACGTTGGTTTTCGGAGGAGGATATAGCCACCATGGCGGACGCTGTGGAGGACCATCGCGCCTCGTCGAAGCAGCCTCCGCGCACCATATATGGACGCATCGTAGCCGAGGCTGACCGTCTTATCGTGCCGCACTCCATTATCCGTCGCACCATACAGTTCACGCTTACGCACCACCCCGAACTCGACAGGGAGCAGGGTTATGAGCGCCTTCTGGAGCATATGCGCGAGAAGTATGACTATGGCGGCTACCTAAGGCTATGGATTGAGGAGTCTGACAACGCCCAGCGCCTCGAGGAGTTGCGCAAGATTATTGCAGACAAACCTCTCATTAGAAGCCTCTACGAGAGCATCTATGCCGAGGAGATTCAAAGAGTGAAATAGCAATGAAACCATATAGAATAGATACTACGGAGCACTTCGAGGCCGATATGCTTGGTGAGGTGAGGGCGGGATTTCCCTCGCCTGCCGATGAGGAGCCACACGAGAAACTCGACCTTGTACGCCTCCTGGTGCGTCACCCCGCCTCGACATTTTTCTTCCGTGTGGGAGGTACCTCGATGGTCGATGCCGATATGGATGAGGGCGATATAATCATCGTAGACCGCTCCATCGAGCCATATAATGGCTGCTCGGCAGTATGTTATATCGATGGTGAGTTTACGGTAAAGCGCGTGGAGCGCCACAGTGACCACACCCTCCTTATCGCTGCCAACCCAAAGTTTAAGCCTCTGCGCATAGACCCCGATAACGAATTTGCCATCTGGGGTGTGGTGACCTACACTATTAAAAAGATGTAGCTATGATAAAGTCGTTGCTTATTGTTGGTCTTGGTAGCTTCTGTGGTGGTGCTTTAAGGTACTACATCTCTACGCTTATGAAGTCTGCGTGTAGTCAAGGCTTCCCTTGGGGAACACTATCGGTTAACCTCGTAGGTTGCCTCTTAATAGGTCTGCTATTGGGCATCTTCAGCAGATGTGGAGTGCAGAGCAATTCGTGGTCTTTGCTACTTACCGTAGGCCTCTGCGGTGGCTTTACCACATTCTCCACCTTCGCCAACGAGAGTCTTCAGATGCTCCAGAGTGGTAACACGCTCAATCTTATAATCTATATTTTTGCGAGTGTTATCGTGGGCATTGCCCTCGTAGCACTTGGATATTGGATAGTTAAGTAGGTGTATCGGCTTACAAGATACTAATTTACCGACTACAAAAACGGGGATTACTAACTATCAGTAATCCCCTTATATAATATCATCTGCCAAACGACTATTTTTTAGACCACTGAGCACGGATGCGTTTGGGAAGGTCGCTGTACTTCATTCCTACCATCCATACAAGCGTGCGCTGCATTGCCACAAAGCAAGCAATCATAATCACAACACCCAAGACATAATCCGATGCCGAAGCGAGGTTGTTCTGCTCTAACCACACAATCAACGCCACACTCACCATTAACTCCAACTCGGCAGTTACCATTCCTGGCGAGTAGAACTTTGGCAAGCGGAAGACTCTAATTGCCATCATATGCACGATGCCTTCGAAGATGCCAAGTGTCGCCGTTACCAAGATAGGAATTACGCAGTCGTCCCAGAAGAATGGAACAAAGGTAAAGGCAATAAGCAGAATGCCCGTAGGGATGCGGCTTGCACGCTTGGTCTCAACAGGCACATCCTTGCCAATCATACCCGA
>JAZRJJ010000028.1:0-27009 GCA_045645705.1 Alistipes sp.
GCTGGCGACGAGGTTATGATCCTCGAGGCTATGAAGATGGAGAACTCTATCACTACTGACTACGCTGGTTATATTAAGCAGATTTTGGTTGCCGAGGGCGACACCGTAGCTGCTGACGCTATCCTTATCGAGGTTGCTGACTCTATGGAGGATGATGGCGCAGAGGTTGCAGAGCGCAAGGTTACAGCTGCTGATGGCAACACCGTGAATGCACCACTTCCTGGTCGCGTTATCGAGATTAAGGTTAAGGCTGGCGATAAGGTTACTGTAGGTCAGGAGGTTATGATTCTTGAGGCTATGAAGATGGAGAACTCAATCTCTTCAGACTACGCAGGTGAGGTTCTCGGCTTGTTGGTAGCTGAGGGAGATACTGTAGCGGCGGATCAGCCTCTCGTTGTAATCAAGTAATTTCTTGTGATAAGCCGCACTCTGCGGCACCAAACTCAAAACCCCGAATGGGACGTACGCATAGTACTACCCATCCGGGGTTTTGAGTTTGGCACCACATAGCACGACTTCTGACAAGAAATTGTGTGCGGTATTATGGTGTATGGCACTATCCCATCTTATACCGCCGCGATTGCATTGTATCGCTCGTCGATCGTGCGCCAGTCGATGACCTTCCACATCTCCTCGACGCTATTGCGGCGCATATTGCGGTAGTCAATGTAGTAAGCGTGCTCCCACACATCTATTGCCAGAAGTGGCGTGAGGTCGTCGGTGAGGGGTGTGCCCGCATTGGGCTTCGAGATGATGTAGAGCCTGCCATCCCTATCCGCTGCGAGCCATGTCCAGCCCGAGCCAAAGAGTGTTGCGGCCTGTGTCGTTATGCGCTCCTTGAGTGCTTCGAACGAGCCGAACTCCTCGACTATGGCGCGATTAAGGGCTCCCGTGGGGTGATGCTGTGCGCGGGGTGAGAATTGCTCGAAGTAGAAGACATGGTTCCAGGCCTGTGCGGCATTGTTGAAGATGGCGCCATCGCTGGTGCGCACAATCTCCTCAAGGGGCATCGCCGCGTAGCGCGTATCCTCAATCAACTCGTTTAGCTTGGCGACATATGTAGCATAGTGCTTGTCGTGGTGGAAGTGTAGCGTCTCGGCCGATATGTAGGGCTCAAGAGCGTCATAGGCGTATGGCAACTCAACGATGGTGATGAGCGCCGTGGCAAAAGTAGAAAGTGTCATAATTGCAGTGTTTTAAGGTTTTATACCCTTGTGTACTGCAATAATAGCGCCATGTGGCTACCTCTTCTTGTTCTCGTGCTTCCACATCTGCCAGCTGTTGATGAGGTTCTGCCACACGATATAAGCCGTGGGGGCGATTGAGGCGATGGGGTTGAGGAAGTTAAGCGAGAGCCAGATAGCGAAGATGGTGTTCTTCTGACCAACGGACTGCGTCGTAGCCACCACATCTCCCGTATAGCGACCGAGGTAGTGACCCGCCCTGAACTGCGCGATGCAGAGCACAAGGGCTACAATGGCGAGTTCAATCTCCACTTTAAGGCTGGCGCTCTGGTTGTCCAAGATAAATATGGTTGTGCGACCCATAACGAGGATGAGTGATATGAGCCACAGGTAGAAGGATATCGATGAGTGCGATGCAAACCATGCAGCGACCTTCGGCAGTAGCCAGCGGCAGAATTGCGCCACAACAAATGGTGCAATAAGCGTGGGTGCTACGCGTGCGATAATCTGCATAAAGGTGCAACTGCCGTCGCCAAAGGCGTGGAGCATATAGGGTGCTACAATCGCCGTAACGAGGTTACACACAAGGCTATATGTCACCATCATCGTCACATTGCCACCGAGCATGCCGCCAATAACAACCGACGCCATGGCTATGGGTGCCATAACGCATATCATAGCGCCCTGACCCACAATTTCGCCCAGAAGGGGTGTCACTGCAAAGTAGACAATGGCAGCACCCACGAACTGTATGAGCAGCATCCACAGGTGTGACCACTCGAGGCGCATCTGGCGAATGTCGACGCGGCAGAAGGTTATAAAGAGCATCGCCGCGATGAGTAGTGGCGTGAGGGTGTGCTGCGTAACCTCCTCCACAACGCCCAGGGGGCGGCATAGTGCCACGCCAACAATCATGGCGAAGGGCATGGCTAAAGTTCTGATATTCTGGCGTGATAGTTTCATCGTCTGCGTATTATGTTTATCTTTCGTTTGGGGTTCTCGGTGTTGCTCTCTGCCTCGAAACTCTTGTGCTCCGAGAGTAGGTAGTCGAGGCTTTTTGCCATCATGCGGTTGCGCTCCTCTTCATCGGTTATGGTCTCGAAGGGGAAGCCCACGACAATGGCGCGGTGGCTACCCGCATAGGCCACGGCTGCCGAAGTGTCGGTGTCGTAGAGGAGTATGGTGTGCGCGCCCTCGCCAACTGGCGATACTACATCTACCGCCTCCACGGCGTATATCTCGCTGCGTAGCTCGGTGTTGAACGCCACTTCGCCAATGAGTGCGGTGTTTGTCCTGCGCTTTAGTGCGAGGCTTATGGGCGTTACTACCCTGTGTGCCTCGGTGTCAGCACCATTGGATGTTGCGTGTAGTACCTCGTGGGCAAAGGCAATATCCTCTGCCGTAGCATCTTCGTAGAGGTCGGTGAGGGCGTATGCTCCCGTAACGAGGAGTGCTCCTCCCGCCTCGGCATAGGTGCGTAGTGCCTGCTGTAACGCCTCGGGGAGTGCCTCATGGCGCTGGGTGGTGTTGCGACCTATGGTCGTTGTGCGTTGCTTGCCGAGGATAAGGTCCACGGCGCAGAAGTCGTTGAGGTTTACCATAGCCGCCTCCACGGCACCCGCAGAGGTCGAAGAGAAGGAGTATCCCGCCTGCGCAATCGCTGCACCATGAGTGGCGGGGTAGTCGAAGGTGTTTCCCGCAATAATCGTTGTCTCAAAGTCGTGGCGCGATGAGCCGAGGGCGTTGTTCTCATCCTCCGAGCGGTTTAGCTTGCGGTCATGGATGGTCTGCTCGCCAATGAAGGATATGTCCGAGATGTAGGGCACGCCACCGTCGTGTGTGTGCACGAAGCCCGCAGTTGTGTCGGTAGATATGCGCTCGGGAGCCGATATGCGCGTAAAGCCATTTACGACGAGAATCTCGCCCTTGGCGTGCGAGGTGTAGCATGCCGAGAGTGTCTCCGAGTCGAAGCTCTCGCCACCTGCGTTAACGGCAGTTATGCGATAGCTGTAGATGTGGTCTGCCTCCTGCTTGACGGTTGTAGATGTGCCATCAATGCGGCGACCCGTGTCGAAACCGCCACCATCCACGCGCGTATATAATATATAGTACTCCGCCTCGGCAGTTGGCTCGAGGGGGTCAGGCGTGGGCTGCCATGCCAGGTGTGCGGTGTCACCCTCCAATACCACGGAGAAGTTGTGCACGGGAAGAGGTTGAACCACATAGTCGAAGTCGTACTGCGAGGCGAGGTAGCGCAGTATGCCCTTGTATATCGCGCGGCTCACATCGAAGCGGAAGGTGGGGTCGAGGCCGTAGCTCATGTCGCCATAGTTTTGATGCGAGAGCAGCTCAAGGAGCATCGTTGGGCAACTTGGTATGCGTGCCTCGTAGTAGGCTCTGTCCCACATTCCACGGCGCTTCCAGTTGGGCTCGTGAAGCGTGCGTATATCCTCGACAATCTGCGTCATGATGATGTCCGTAAGGTCGCGCGAGCGTAGGCGCGAGGCGTTCTGGGCAAACTTACCCTTGTTGTCGCGCGTGCAGTAGATGCCGAGTGTGCCCACAATGTCGTCGTTATCCCTCACGCCAGCGTCGGAGTGCATGGCGAGTGTAAGGTCTATGGGTATGCGCTTGCCGAGGCTGTCGGCGAGGTTCTCGCTGCCTCCCATAAGGTGGTTAACCCAGTGAGCACGAGACATATAGTCCTCCTTGTAGTCGTCGCTATTATCCTTTGGCGAGTAGACATCGGTGGGAAATCCCGACCACTGCAACCAGTAGCGCGCACCCTCCGTGAAGCGAGGGTAGCCACTCGTGTTGGCTATGGTTATCGTATCTGATGCGTTTGCGCTGCGGCCAATGTTGCCCATGCCACCGCCAATCTTGATGGCATCGGCACCGACAACACCCTGCTCCGCGGAGTAGTTCGAAAGGGTCACAAGTGCCTCATGCTCGCCCGCCTCGAAGTAGAACTCGCCGAGCGCTATCCACATCGAGCCGCCCATCTTTTGGTTGATGGTGAAGGTGTGGTCGGCAGCAGAGGCGTGCACGGTGTAGTGGGCATCGCTGACGCTATTTGCAAGCGAAGGGTATGAGATATATAGGGTGTATATTCCCGAGGTGGGAATTGTGCCGCCCCATGTTGCAGAGGCTATGTTTGCCTCATCCGCAGTTGACGCTATCATGCGCGCTGTGCCATCTGTGAAGGGGTTGTGGCCCGCGGGGTATACCTCATGCAGATGGGCAAAGCCCGCGCCCGCATGCTCCCATGTCGCTGTGCCATTTCTCTCTGTGTAGTGCGAGGGTGTGAGGCCCTCGTCGTTATCGAGGATTACCTCCTCGGTGCGCATGCTACGCTCGCGTGGTAGGAGGACATTTGCTCCCGCGCGCTCAAGCATTGGCACGATGTAGGGTATTACGTAGCTCTGCGTGTAGAGGTCCTCGACTGTCTCCCATAGGCGTATGCGCTGCCAGCACCAGTCGTCAATCTTGTGTTTGTAGTAGCGGCCGTGGCTCTGCCATAGGGCTATGTGTCTGTGTTGTAGGCCTTTGGTTGGTTGTGACAAATCACTTGAACGAGTGATTAGCGGCCTGTCCTCCCTGTATGTAAATGCCTTTGTAGTGTGGGTGGGGTCGTAGTATTGGGGTATGAGGTGGTCGATGAGCTTACCATCGGAGTAGATGGCGAGTGAGTAGTTGCGATACTTCTCGGGCAGAGCGCTCCGCACGCTGTCGTATATGCGCTCGATGCTCTCGTGGCGCATGGGGTAGTAGGCGAGCTCTGCCGAGGCCTTGACCTCCACCTTGCGGTTGCGTATGCGCACCTCGTTGACCTTGACATAGCTTCCCGCAACATCGGGTAGCGTTATGCTCTGCAATGTCGAGGCAATGGCGGTGCGCTCCTTCTTGTTGAGTAAGCTCTGCGCCGAAGCGGAGGTCGCACACAAAAGGAGCGAAATAATGAGTATGTATTGCGCTAAACGGGTCATTATAAGGGGCTTTGCCTGCTAATATTTTACATTCGAGAGGAATAGTCCGCAGGCGGGTGCTCCAGCGCTTGAGCGAGATAGGTCGCGCGAGGTGATGATGTTGTTGAACTCCTCGACGGTGTAGCGACCACGGCCAACATCGACAAGCGTGCCCACAATGGCGCGCACCATGTTGCGCAGGAAGCGGTCGGCACGAATGGTGAAGCGCAAAGTGCCATCGCTCTCCACTACCCACTCGGCGTGCGAGATGTGGCAGATGTTGGTCTTATTGTTGGAATTTAGTTTTGCAAACGATGTAAAGTCCTCATGCTCAAGGAGTAGTCGTGCTGCGGCATTCATAGCCTCGATGTCGAGGTCGGCGGTGTAGTGCCATGCCGAGTAGCGACGGAAGGGTGACTTGCGGGGTGTGAGGAAGTAGGTGTACTCGCGCTCCCTGGCATCGAAGCGGGCGTGCTTGCTCTCCTCAACCTCGTAGATGCGCATTATGGCGATGTCGTGGGGCAGTACCTTGTTGAGCTTGTAGGTAAGCTGCTGACAATCGATGGCGGTGTCGCAGTCGAAGTGCGCAGTGTAGAACGAGGCATTCACGCCTGTGTCCGTGCGTCCCGCGCCCACAATCTCCGTAGGCACGCCGCGCAGCATCGAGAGCTTGGCCTCGATGGTTCCCTGCACCGTAGCGGTGTCGGGCTGACGCTGCCATCCGAAGTATGCCGCACCGTCGTATTGTAACTCTATGAAGTAGCGCATGACTTTAGGGTGGTTAGTATTCGCGAGCACCAAAGATTGCAGTGCCTATGCGCACCATTGTCGAGCCATACTCAAGAGCTATGGGGTAGTCGTCCGACATGCCGATAGAGAGGGTGTCGAATGCCTCGCCAAAGCGGGGTTTAAGCTCCTCAAATATGGTCTTAATAGCCTGGAAATCACGGCGAATAACGGCCTCGTCGTCGGTGTTTGTAGCGATGGTCATAACGCCACGCACACGGATGTGCGACATGGCATCAAGCGCTCCCGAGGCGAGGTACGAGCGTAACTCCTCGATGTCCCAGCCCGACTTCGTCTCCTCATCAGCAACATGCACTTCAAGGAGTATATCTATGACGCGCTCATTTTTTGCTGCCTGCTTCTCAATCTCCTCGACAAGGCGGTCAGAGTCTACCGAGGCGATAAGGGATACGAAGGGTGCAATAAGTTTGACCTTGTTGGTCTGCAAGTGGCCAATCATGTGCCACTCGATGTCGGCGGGTAGGGTGGCCTGCTTCTGTGCCATCTCCTGTGGACGGCTCTCGCCAAATATGCGCTGGCCAGCCTCGTAGGCCTCCATCACGCGCTCTGCGGGGTGGAACTTCGACACCGCAACAAGACTTACACCCGCGGGCAGAGTGCCCCATATTCTATTTAGTCGCTCCTTGATAGTCATAATATAGTACTGTTTTCGCCCACAAAATTAGTAAATTCCAATCAAAAAATAGGTCTATATCAAAATAAATTTGTATCTTTGGAGGTTAATATGCCTAAACAGCGTGAATAACAAGAGAATAAATAAATTATAACCTAAAAAACATTATGAACAGACTACTAAAACTTGCTGCCCTTGTGGGCGCTTTCATCGGCTCGGTTTACACGGCTGATGCTTGTACAAACTTCATCGTGACGCGCGGTGCTTCTACCGACGGCTCAAACATGGTGACCTACGCTGCCGACTCTCACGGCCTCTACGGTACGCTCTACCAGCACATCCCTGGCAAGTACACCGAGTGGATGGATGTAACAGAGTGGGATACAGGTCGCTACATCGGTAAGATTAAGCAGGTGCCCGTGACATATCGCACACTTGGTAACTCTAACGAGCACTCGCTCTTCATCACAGAGACTACATTTGGCGGCCGCCCCGAGTTGGAGGATCCCAATGGTGGCATTGACTACGGCTCACTCATCTACATCACCTTGCAGCGCGCAAAGACCGCTCGCGAGGCTATCGACATCATCGTAGACTTGGCTAACACCTACGGCTACTGCTCTTCAGGCGAGTCTTTCTCTATCGTAGATACTGAGGAGGCTTGGATTATGGAGCTTATCGGCAAGGGTCCCGAGGATAAGGGTATCGTGTGGGTAGCACGCCGCATTCCTGATGGCTATGTATCTGGTCACGCTAACCAGGCGCGCATCACTACATTCCCATGGAACGACCCCGAGAACTGTCTCTACGCTCCCGATGTAGCAGATGTAGCTCGTAAGTTCGGTTGGTTTGAGGGTGCAAACGAGGACTTTAGCTTTGCTGAGGCTTATGCTCCACTCGATTTCGGTGCTATGCGTGGTTGCGAGGCTCGCGTTTGGGCTTTCTTCCGCACTGTAGCTGCTGACATGGATAAGTATGAGGACTACGCTATGGGTCATAATCCTGCTAACCGCATGCCTTTGTGGGTTAAGCCCGTGGAGAAGGTATCGCCCAAGCAGCTTATGGACTGCATGCGTGACCACTACGAGGGCACAAAGATGGATATGACTACAGATATCGGTGCTGGTGGCGAGGGCTGCCCCTACCGCTGGCGTCCTATGTACTTCGAGGTAGATGGTGTTGAGTACTGCAACGAGCGCGCAACAGCGACACAGCAGACTGCATTCTGGCTTGTAGGTCAGGCTCGTCCTGGCAAGACTGGTATCCTCTGGTTCGGTACTGACGATGCTGCAACATCTCCTCTTACTCCTATCTACGTTACCGCTACCGAGGTTCCCGAGTGCTTGAAGGATGGCAACGGCACAATGCTTAAGTACTCTGACACTTCGATGTTCTGGATTACAAACCGCGTGGCACAGTTCGCATACTTGCGCTACAATGTTGTAGGTAAGCATGTTCGCGAGGTTGTCGATATGTGGGAGAACAAGTTGTTGGAGTGCGTCCCCGCTATGGATGCAAAGATTGGCGGCGCAAAGAACGCAAAGAAGGCACAGAAGGTTGCTACGGAGCTTTCGGTAGAGTGTGCACAGGCTCTCTTCAACATCTGGGTAGACCTCGACAAGTACCTCATGGTTAAGTATATCGACGGTAATGTTAAGGGCGAGGAGAACGGCAAGTTCGTGGACAATGGCAACGGTAAGGATATCCCTGGCGTTATCGAGATGCCTGGCTACTCTGAGAACTGGAAGCGTGCCGTAGCTGCTGACAAGGGCGAAATCTTGAAGGTGGTAAAGTAATTGCACGGTAACCCTACAAAAGAATCACGACTATGGAAAGATATGATATTATCGTTATAGGCTCAGGCCCTGGTGGTTATGTTGCTGCTATTCGTGCTGCACAGTGTGGCAAGCGCGTGGCTATCGTCGAGAAGGCCGATGCCGGTGGCGTATGTCTCAACTGGGGTTGTATCCCCACAAAGGCTCTCGTGCGCTCGGCACAGGTCTACGCAGACTGCAAGGCCGCTGCGACATATGGCGTAAGCATCGAGGGCGAGGTTAAGCCCGACTGGGCAAAGATGGTGGAGCGCGAGCGCATGGTGGCAACAACCATGAACAAGGGCGTTCAGTTCCTCCTCAAGAAGAACAATATCGATGTCATCGCGGGCTTTGGTCGCCTTAAGGCTGAGGATACCGTGGAGGTTGAGGGTGTAGACTACGAGGCTGACCACATCATCCTTGCAACAGGTGCGCGCCCCCGCGTTATGCCCTTCATGCCTATCGACGGCAAGCACATCATCTCATCGAAGGAGGCCCTCGTACTCCCCGAGTTGCCCGAGACTATGGTTGTCGTAGGCTCTGGCGCCATCGGCTCGGAGTTCGCATACATCTACGCTACAATGGGCGTTAAGGTTACCATTGTCGAGTATATGCCACAGATTATGCCCCTCGAGGATGAGGACACCGCAAAGGCTATGGAGCGCGCCTTCCGCAAGCTCCGCGCTACGGTGATGACATCTACAACCGTCAAGTCTGTCGCAGTGCGCGAGGATGGCAAGTGTGATGTCGTTATCGAGGGTAAGAAGGGCGAGCAGACACTCGAGGCAGATGTCGTGCTCTCGGCTGTCGGCATCAAGTCTAACATCGAGGATATGGGTCTCGAGGAGCTCGGCATCGAGATTGAGCGCGACAAGATTAAGGTTGACGAGCACTATAAAACAAACATCGACGGCGTCTACGCTATCGGTGACATCATCGCTACTCCCGCCCTTGCGCATGTCGCTTCGGCCGAGGCTATCCACTGCGTGGAGCACATCTGCGGTCTCAACCCCGAGGCTGTGGACTACTCTACAATCCCCTCATGCATCTTCACCTCTCCCGAGGTTGCCTCTGTCGGCATGACCGAGGCGCAGGTAAAGGCGCAGGGCATCGAGTATAAGGTGGGTAAGTTCCCATATACCGCATCGGGTAAGGCTACTGCGGCGGGCGAGCGCGACGGCTTCGTTAAGCTCATCTTCGACGCTGAGGAGAAGCTCCTCGGTGCGCACTTCGTGGGCCACAATGTTACCGAGATGATTGGCGAGCCAACACTTGCAAAGGTGCTCGGCGTTAACGCACACCGCATCGCACGCACAATCCATGCACACCCCTCAATGCACGAGGCAGTTATGGAGGCGGCGGAAGACGCATTGGGTTGCGCCATCCACATGTAATTTCTTGTGAAAAGCCGCAATCTGCGGCGTCAAACTCAACTCCCCAAATGGGAAATACGCATAGTATGTCCCATCTGGGGAGTTTTCATTTGCCACCACATCTAACGACTTTTGACAAGAAATTCGGTTGTGGGGATTTCTCATGTCAGCGACACATCTGCACCACTCTGACAAGAAATTTTCTGGGTGGCTATTTTCATGTCGAGACCAAGCCTAACCCCTTTTGACAAGAAATTAGGGTAGTGGTGCCAATGTATGTTGCTTCTCCCTTATCTCCTTTTAGAAAACTCTTCTTACCGCAACAAAAAAAGAGTGCCCCGCGGGACACTCTTCTATCGTTTTGGCTCTTCGTGGGATTACTCCTCTGCGCCCTCCTCGTCGTAGCTGGGCAACTTGAACTCCGTGAAGCCAGCCTTAACCAAAAGGTTGTACCATGCGAAGCACTTCTTCATATCAGAGATGTGTACGCGCTCGCGGTCATACTCGGGCAATACCTTTGCGAACTCTGCGGTAATCTTGTCTGCAGACTCCTTGTGTGAGATAGCCTCCTTACCCTCGGTGTAGTTCCAGATGTTTGTGAATACGTTTGCGAGTGGAATATCCTCACCCTCGGTGAACATTGAAATCTCGGTGAGAGCACTTACGCGTGCTGTAGCCGCAGCGTTCATGCGCTTACCATCGAGGAGCGACTCCACGATAACACCGCGCTGTGACTGTGCAACATACTTAAAGAGGCCGGGCTGACCCGAGATAGCCAAAATATCCTTTAATTCCATAGCTATAAAAATTGCTTAAATTGAACGTTCAAAAGTTTTAACGACGCAAAGTTAACTATTTTTCGCAAATATCCTCACTTCTGGCCAGAAAGTTACCCCATAGATGTAATTTTATGGTTGCCAAGCGTAACATTGTATCGCAAAAATTTGTATATTTGTGGTTGTGATATAAAATTGTGTGCATTGCGATATGAAGAATGACAAGATAGAGATTATTCAAATTAACATCTCGGGTGAGGATAAGCCTGGTTTGACATCATCGTTGACAGGTATTCTTGCGCGTCACGACGCCTTTATCCTCGACATCGGCCAGTCGAACATCCATCAGTCGCTGACTCTCGGCATCCTCTTTATGACTACTGCCGAGCGCTCGGGACAGATTATGAAGGAGTTGCTGTTCAAGGCCTCGGAGATGAACATTCAGATACGCTTCACGCCTATCGACGAGGAGGAGTATCGCCGCTGGGTAACGGGTCAGGGCAAGAACCGCTACATCCTCACGCTCGTAGGTCGCAAGATTACGGCGGAGCACATATCGCGTGTGACACAACTTATATCGGACGCAGGACTAAACATCGACGATATCAACCGCCTCACGGGTCGTATGCCCCTGGATGAGGATGAGCGAGCACCCAAGACGAGCATCGAGTTCTCGGTGCGTGGCACGCTCTCGGACAAGGGTCACTTCCAGAACGAGTTGATGAAGATTACGAAGGAGGGCGATGTGGACCTCTCGTTCCAGAGGGATGGCATCTTCCGCCGTTCGCGCCGCCTCATATGCTTCGATATGGACTCTACGCTTATCCGCACGGAGGTTATCGACGAGTTGGCAGACCGCGCGGGCGTGGGTGCCGAGGTGCGCGAGATTACGGAGCGCGCAATGCGTGGCGAGATAGATTTCCGCGAGAGCTTCGAGCAGCGCGTAGCGTTGTTGAAGGGCTTGGATGTAAGCGTCATGGAGGATATAGCAGTTAACCTCCCCATCACCGAGGGCGTTGACCGCATGATGACAATCCTGAAGCGTGTGGGCTATAAGACCGCAATCCTCTCGGGTGGATTTACCTACTTCGGCAACTACCTCAAGAGCCGCTTCGGCTTCGACTATGTCTATGCCAACGAGCTCGAGGTTGAGGATGGCAAGCTCACGGGACGCTATACGGGTGAGATAGTAGATGGCGCACGCAAAGCCGAGTTATTGAGGTTGTTGTGCCAGTTCGAAAATATTGATATTCAGCAGTCTGTGGCTGTGGGTGATGGTGCGAACGACCTGCCTATGCTCAACATTGCGGGTCTTGGTATCGCCTTCCATGCGAAGCCCAAGGTGCGCGAGACGGCGCGTCAGTCGCTCTCTACCGTAGGCCTCGATGGCATCCTTTACTTCCTCGGATTGAAGGACTCGTGGGTAGAGGCAAAGGGCTCGAAATAGTGATGAGGCTACTTCTTGCGATACTATGTTTTATGCTCGTCGGTTGCTATAATGCTGCCGACGAGTCTCGTATTGAGCACACTCTGCCGCTCAAGACTTCGACCATTGCCAACCTCAAGGAGCATGTCGTAGGCACGCACGCCTCGCTTATTGAGGACGATGTCGTGGTTGTGGGGCGCATTATCTCCTCCGATAGGGATGATAACTTCTACCGCACCATCGTCGTTGATGACGGCACGGGAGCCGTTGAGGTTATGATGGGCATCGCGCCTCTTGCTGCCGACCATCCCGAGGGTTTGAAGGTGGCACTACGCCTCAAGGGGTGCTACATGGGCTATCAGCGTGGTGTGGCTGTGGTAGGCACGCGAGCCGCGGAGTACGAGAGTTCTGATGTCGGCTACCTTGCCTCGCGTGAGGCTGTCGATAGGGTTGTCGTGCGTAGTGACGATGTCGAGGTGCAAAGGCCGCGATGTGTCGCTATTGGCGAATTGACGATGGGCGATTGTGGCCGCCTGATTAGGGTGGATGGTCTGCACCTTGTCGCCACAACGAGCGTTGATACCCTCGCGGGCGAGATGCTGGCAGATGCTCGCTGGAGGGGTTATGCGCTGTTTAAGAGTGAGGTGGGTGATAGCGTTGCGGTGTACACACGCGACTATGCGCGCTTTGCCGAGGATGCAATACCGCTCGATGAGGTCTCGCTCTCGGGCATCGTGGAGTGGGCGAAATATAATGGTGGCAGGGAGTGTTATCAACTAAAGAAGCGCTATGCGGAGGATTGTGTTGTTCATTAGCCTTGTGTTGCTACTCGCCATCTCATGCTACCGTTCAACCGACGGGTGCGAGGCTTCGGGTGATGTCTCCATCGCCTATCTCTGCTCGTTGGCAGACCAGCGTAGCCAGCGCATTAAGGGCGATATGTGGATTGAGGGTTGTGTGGTGCTTAACGACAAATTGGGAGAGGCGTATAAGTCGTTTGTGTTGTATGACGGCACGGCGGGTGTCGAGGTGGAGGTGGATGTTGAGGATGTGGATAGGGTAGCGCCGCTATTTGCCGAGCTACGCATACGCTGTGAGGGCTTGCATGTAGGTCGCGAGGGTGAGCGCGTGGTGCTTGGAGCGAAGCCTACGGCGGAGTATGTCGTGGACCGCATCCCAGAGTCTGAGACGCAAAACCGCTTTGAGGTTACCCTCTCCGCTGTTGCAAACCGCCACGAGCAGAGCATGACGATAGCAGATGTGGGGTATGACGATATGCTGCGCTATGTGCGTATTGAGGGCGTGCAACTTGTGGCAGAGGAGGCGGGTCTTACATGGTGCGATATGGATGCTTCGGAGCGCCACTTCGACTCCTCGTTGCGCCACTTTACCGATGGCGTAGATACGCTTACAGTGGCGGTATTAAACAGATGTCACTACGCCGTTGGGCACATCCCAAGCGACATAGTGACATTAGTTGGTGTGGTGGATAGCTATGATGGTCACCCCGTCCTGCGCCTCAGCGATAGACGCATCCTGTCCGAGGCTATACCGAGCGAGGAGTAGTACCCTTTTGTATTATTTATTCTCTGAAACCCAGTTTGTTAGCTCCACAAAGTCGGCTACCGAGAGCTGCTCGGCACGCATGGTGAAGAACTTGTGCTCGTTGCCACCAAAGTTGCCGAAAGCGGCCTTAAGCGAGTTGCGCAACATCTTGCGTCGCTGGCCAAATGAAGCCTTGACAACCTTTATAAACAGCTGCTCGTCGCAGTCGAGTTTCTCGACATTGTTACGCACAAGGCGCACAACGGCGCTCTTGACCTTTGGGGGTGGGTTGAATACCTTCTCGCCCACGGTGAAGAGGTAGTCGATGTCGTACCATGCCTGAAGCAATACGCTCAGGATGCCATACTCCTTCGAGCCTGGGGGCTCTGCCAGGCGCACAGCGACCTCCTTCTGAATCATGCCCACACACTCTGGCACGATGTCGCGGTTCTCGAGCACCTTGAAGAATATCTGCGACGATATGTTATAGGGGAAGTTGCCGATAATCTTAAGCCTATCGCCATACTCGGCACGCAGGTCCATCTTCAGAAAGTCGCCCTCCGTGAGGCGTGGTGCAAACTCGGGATAGTGGGCGTGGAGATACTCCACAGACTCCGAATCAATCTCTGCGCCGTATGTCACGATGTCGTTGCGCTCCAACAGAAACTGCGTGAGCACACCCATACCGCAACCCACCTCCAACACCTTGTCGGGTGCCTCGGCGCTACCGCCCGAGAGCGATGTTGCAATCTTGCGTGCTATGTTCAGGTCGGTCAAGAAGTGCTGACCGAGAGCCTTTTTTGCGCGTACCTCTGCCATTAGTTTGCTACCTCCGATATAAATTTAATGCGTACAAGGCGAATCTCCTCCTCGCTATACTCCGAGCCGAGCTCGTCAATTGCGGCATCCAGCGAATCGGTCTCGGCATCCTCCTTGAAGTAGAGGTATATATCCTCGGCCTTATCCTCATCCATGATGGTGTTGGGGTAGTACTGAATGTCGAGGCGAGTACCCGAGTTCACGATGGCCTCAATCTCCGTAAGCAGCTCATCCATATCGAGGTTCTTGGCGCGTGCGATATCCTCGAAGTCCATCTTGCGGTCGATAGACTGGATGATGAAAATCTTGTTGCTCGACTTGTTGGCCACGCCCTTGACCACCATATCCTGTGGTCGCAAAATCTCCTTCTCGTCGACATAGGCCTTGATGAGCTTGACGAACTCCTCGCCAAACTTCTGCGCCTTACCCGCACCTACGCCAGAGATTGTCTGCAACTCCTCGATGGTGATGGGGTACTGAATAGACATATCCTCGAGCGAGGGATCCTGGAAGATGACATATGGGGGCAGATCGTTCTGCTTTGCCACCTTGCGGCGCAAATCCTTAAGCATGGCGTAGAGCTCCTCGTCTGCCGCGCCACCGCCCTTGATAGGACCTGATGGCTCGTTCTCATCCTCGGCGTCGTAGTCGTGGTCGATGGTGATAGATATCGACGTAGGCTTCTTGATGTACTCCTCTCCGCGCGCGTTTATAGATATAAGGCCGTAGTTCTCGATGTTCTTGTCCATAAGACCCATGATGAGACCCTGACGGATAACGGCGTTCCAGAAGCGTACATCCTTATCCTCGCCAGCACCAAAGACCTCCAGCTTGTTGTGGCTGTAGCTCTTAATCATAGCCGTGGTCTTACCCATGAGCACCGACACGAGGTGGTCGACCTTGAACTTGTCGCCAATGGCCTTCAGCGCCTCGAGCGCGAGCTGCAACTCCTCCTTCGCCTCCACCTTGGGCTTTGGCTTGCAGCAGTTGTCGCAGTTGCCACAGTTGGTCTCGGGGTATGTCTCGCCGAAGTAGTGCAACAACGAGCGGCGACGACACATCGAGCTCTCGGCGTATGATACGGTCTCAAGAAGCAGTAACTTGCCAATCTCCTGCTCGGCAACGGGCTTACCCTGCATGAACTTCTCGAGCTTCTGAATATCCTTATAGCTGTAGAACGTCAGACAGTGACCCTCGCCACCATCGCGTCCTGCGCGTCCTGTCTCCTGATAGTAGCCCTCGAGCGACTTCGGAATGTCGTAGTGGATAACGTAGCGCACATCGGGCTTGTCGATACCCATACCGAAGGCAATCGTCGCCACGATGACATCCACGCGCTCGTGCAGAAAGGCATCCTGATTGTCGGCACGAGTCTGCGCATCCATACCTGCATGGTAGGCGCGTGCCTTGATGCCGTTTGCCATGAGCAACTCAGCAAGCTCCTCAACCTTCTTGCGGCTGAGGCAGTAGATGATACCACTCTTGCCATCGTTCTGCTTGATGAAGCGGATGATGTCGTGGTCTACATTCTGCTTGGGGCGTAGCTCATAGTATAGGTTGGCACGGTTGAACGATGAACGGAATACCGTAGCATCTGTCATGCCGAGGTTCTTCTGAATATCCATCTGCACCTTTGGTGTCGCAGTCGCGGTGAGTGCGATGAGTGGTGCCTGACCGATGTCGTTGATGATGGGGCGAATACGGCGGTACTCGGGGCGGAAGTCGTGACCCCACTCCGAAATACAGTGTGCCTCATCTATGGCGTAGAACGATATCTTTATCTTGCGTAGGAAGGCGATGTTGTCCTCCTTGGTCAGCGACTCGGGGGCGAAGTAGAGTAGCTTTGTGCGGCCGTCGAGGACATCCTGACGCACCTGTGCTATGGCTGACTTGTTGAGTGATGAGTTGAGGAAGTGTGCTATGCCCGACTCCGTAGAGAATGTACGCATCGCATCGACCTGATTCTTCATCAGGGCGATGAGGGGGGATATGACGATAGCCACACCATCCATTATAAGGGCAGGCAACTGGTAGCACAACGACTTACCACCACCTGTCGGCATAAGCACGAAGGTGTCCTTGCCAGAGAGCACATTTTGAATGACTGCCTCCTGGTTACCCTTGAACGATGAAAATCCAAAATACTCGCGTAATTTATCGTGTAACAATACGCTTTGTTCGGTGTCCATAAATTTTCTCTAAAAATTTTACCCAAATATACTATATTTTTTTGAAAAATAGTGATAACTTTGCAAAAAAGTTACAAAAAAAATGCAATAGCCAATGAGACTTTTCACAAGCGAGCTGGTAAAATCCTATAAATCACGCACCGTCGTGAATCATGTAACCATCGACGTTAACCAGGGTGAGATCGTCGGTTTGCTCGGACCTAACGGTGCGGGCAAGACAACCACCTTCTACATGATCGTGGGACTCATCAAGCCCAACGAGGGTAGCATCTACCTCGAGGATAACGACGGCAAGATTACAGATATCACAAAACTCCCCGTCTATCGCCGTGCGCAGATGGGTGTGGGCTACCTCGCACAGGAGGCATCCGTATTCCGCCACCTCACGGTAGAGGACAACCTGCGTGCCGTTTTGGAGATGACCGACTATTCGCGTCAGTACCAGCGTGAGCGTGTGGAGCAGCTCATCGAGGAGTTCCGCTTGCAGAAGGTGCGCAAGAGCTATGGTAATCAGCTCTCGGGTGGTGAGCGCCGCCGTACGGAGATTGCGCGCGCCGTGGCCATCAACCCCTCGTTTATCCTCCTTGACGAGCCCTTTGCGGGTGTAGACCCCATCGCGGTTGAGGATATCCAGAATATCGTGGGTACGCTCAAGGATAAGAACATTGGCGTTATCATCACCGACCACAACGTCGACGAGACCCTCGCCATTACCGACCGCACATACCTCCTCTACGAGGGTAAGATTCTGAAGGCGGGTACGGCGGAGGATTTGGCAAACGACGAGATGGTGCGTAAGGTATACCTCGGTAGCAACTTCGAGCTTCGTAACTCTCCACAGATGCGTCGCCAGATGCGCGAGAAGGAGGAGAAGGAGCGCGAGGAGGCACTCCGTCAGCTGGGACATACCCACATTGCGGAGGAAGAGGATGACCTTGAGTAGTTAAGCAACTTTATATATAATATATGGACGACAGTACGGTTCCCCTTGGGAATAGATTGCATGGCGAGGTGATTCCGCCATGTTCGAAGAGTTATGCACAGCGTGCGTTGGCTGCGGCACTCCTTGCCTCGGGACGCACAACACTTCGTGGCATAGAGCTATGCCGTGACACGCGTTCAGCCATCGAGGCTATCAGAACGCTCGGTGCGCGTGTCGAAATCAAGGATGACAACACACTAATCATAGATGGTGGCCTTAAGCCCACGGCTGACAGTTTGAATGTCGGAGAGTCGGGACTTGCGGCACGCCTCTTTACACCCATCGCTGCGCTCTGTGGCGAGGCTATGCGTATCGAGGGCGAGGGCACACTGCGTCATCGCCCCATGGCAATGATGGTTGAGCCGCTGCGCACACTCGGCGTTGAGGTGCGTGATGGTGGTGGCCGCCTGCCCATCGAGGTGCATGGTCCAATCAAGGGTGGCAGGGTAGTCGTGGATGGCAGCATATCGTCGCAGTTTATCACGGGTCTACTCATCGCTTTGCCTTGTGCCAAGAGCGATACGACGATTGAGGTGCGCGACGCAGTCTCTACGCCCTATATCGACATGACGCTCGAGACATTGGAGCGCTTCGGCGTTGAGGTTATGCACAACGAGGGCGACTACTCAGAATTCTATATTGAGGGAAATCAGGAACTTAAGTCTGTGGACTATACCATCGAGAGCGACTGGAGTGCTGCGGCATTCATCATGGTCGCTGCCGCTATCGCGGGCGAGGTTAAGGTGCGTAATATCTCTACACTCTCGCGCCAGGCCGACACATTGGTGTGCCGAGCATTGGAGCGCGCGGGTGCTTCGATAATTATCGAGGAGGGAGCAATCACCGTGGCGCACCGACCCTTGGAGGCCTTTACTTTCGATGCCACAAACTCTCCCGATTTGTTCCCCGCGCTTGTGGCGTTGGCCGCTGCTGCCGAGGGTGTTTCGACCATCCGCGGCATAGAGCGCCTGCGTGGCAAGGAGAGCGACCGTGGCGAGGTGCTCAAGGAGGAGTATCGCAAGCTCGGCATCGAGATAGAGCTCGACTACGACGAGAATGTTATGCGTGTTGTGGGTGGCAAGCCCCACGCTGCCGAGGTCGACTCGCATGATGACCACCGCATCGCTATGTCGCTGGCTATTACAGCGTTGCGCATAGAGGATGAGGTCGCAATCCGCAATCGCGAGTGCGTCGCGAAGAGCTATCCCTCGTTTTTTGAGGACCTCGAAATGCTTAAAACAAACCAGTAGCGGTGAATAATAGCTTCGGAAATAGATTCAAAATAACCATATTCGGCGCATCGCATGCCGAGGAGGTGGGTGTGCTCGTTGAGGGTGTGCCCGCGGGTGTTGCTTTGCCCATGGATGTCTTCATGGCAGACCTCGACCGTCGCCGTCCACAGCGCTTGGGCGAGACACCTCGTCATGAGGCTGATATACCAAGGATTCAGGGTCTTGATGCTGATGGCCGCACTACGGGTGAGACGTTGCGTATAACCTTCAGTAATAGTAATATACGCAGTCGTGACTACGACCACTTGCGCCGTCAGCCACGCCCTTCGCATGCTGACTTGGTGCAGTTGCGCAAGTATGGCCAGGAGTGCGATATTGCGGGTGGTGGCATGGCTTCGGGACGCATGACCGTGGCACTTGTTGCTGCGGGTGTTGTGGCCAAAGCACTGCTAAAAAATGTGGAGTTTGAGACCCGTTTGGTAGAGGTTGGTGGCGAGAGTGATGAGGTAAAGTTTGACGATATTATTAGTAGCGCGGCAGCCGATGGCGACTCGGTTGGTGGCATTGTGGAGTGCCGCATAAAGGGCGTAAACGATTATTTGGGTGAGCCATTTTTCGACTCTGTGGAGAGTGTTATGGCGCATCTTCTCTTCTCAATTCCCGCGGTCAAGGGCGTGGAGTTTGGCGATGGTTTTGCTTCGGCACGCAAGCGTGGCTCGGAGCGTAACGATTTGATTGTGAGTGAGTTAGGTGCTACATATACAAACAACGAGGGTGGCATAAATGGCGGTATTGCCAATGGTAACGACATCGTTGTGCGCGTGGCGATTAAGCCCACGCCGAGCATCGCAAAGGAGCAGATGACTTACGACTTCGCTAAGGGCGAGGTTAGCCCTCTTGTTATCGGTGGCCGCCACGATGCTTGCATTGCACGCCGTGCTGCGGTGGTTGTTGAGGCTATGGCGGCGGTGGCATTGGCCGACCTAAAATTGCAGTTGTAGATGGCTACGCGCAGAGAGATATTCATGCAGCTCGCGGCTGTGGCCAGCGAGTGTTATCCCGAGGTTGAGGCAAGACAGATTGCCGAGATGATACTCCTTGCAAAGGGTAACATCTCGCGTAACGACCTTCTTATTGAGCCCAACAAAGAGTTGGAAATCATTGATTTAGAGACTATTTTCGAGGAGCTGCGTTCGTGGCGCCCCGTGCAGTATATCGTAGGCAAGGCGGAGTTCGCCGACATGGAGCTTGCGGTGAGAGAGGGTGTGCTCATCCCTCGCCCCGAGACCGAGGAGCTCGTTGATTGGGTGGCACGCGAGGCAAAGGCGGGTGCAAGACTCTTGGATGTATGCACAGGTAGCGGTTGCATCGCATTGGCTCTGAAGCGCATGGTGCACGATAGCGAGGTGTGGGCAATGGATATTTCACGCGATGCTCTCGCTATAGCGAGGGAGAATGGTGCGGAATATGCCCCCGAGGTGCGCTTTGTTGAGGCCGATGCCCTCGCGGACTTCAGTGCTCATTTTGAGGGCGCTACATTCGACGCCATAGTCTCAAATCCCCCATATATTCCCAATTGCGATAGCGCGTTGATGCGCCCAAATGTTACGGAACATGAGCCTCATATCGCTCTCTTTGTTGAGGATAGCGACCCGCTGGTTTTCTACCGCGCCATTGCCCGCACGGGACGCAAAATGCTTAAACAGGAGGGTCGTATCTACTTTGAGATTTATGAGTCGTTGGTCGAGGAGATGAAGGCGATACTGGAGGCCGAGGGCTATGCGGATATAGTTGTAAGAGAGGACTTTAGAGGTAAACCGAGAATGATATGCGCAAGGGTGAGTTCGATAGAGAGATGACGCCGCAGCCGCGCGAGCGTAAGACAAAGACGGCACAGCAGGCGCTGCAGTCGTTGATGCGCCTATGTTCTCGTGGCGAGAAGAGCACGGGCGATGCACTGCGCCTTATGCGCACATGGGGTGTGCCCGAGGCGGAGCAGCGCGGGGTGCTCGATAGACTCATCGCACACCGCTACATAGATAACCGCCGCTATGCCGAGGCCTACACGCGCGAGAAGAGTCAGCTTGCAGGGTGGGGTGAGCGAAAAATCGCGATGCAGTTGTGCCTGAAGGGTGTTGAGCGTGAGACGATTAGCGCGGTGCTTGCTGAACTTATGGCGGATGATAGCATGGCGGAGCGCCTGCATGATAAGCTCCTAAAGAAGCTGCGCACCGTAAAGGCGGCGAACGACTACGAACTACGCGGCAAACTGCTGCGCTACGCCCTCGGTTTGGGCTACGACTATGACATGGCAGCGGAGGCCGTCGATAGGGTTGCGAAGCAAAAATAGGCGTAGGGCGAATAAAAAAATAGGAAATAGTGTGCGACAAATGGTAAAATGTTATTACCTTTGTCGCGCATTATGCTTTTTTATATAGGTACGAAGCGAATAAACAAAAAAATATAGAATATGGCAATTGAATTGAAAGATTTGACCAAGAGCGATGAGAACTACTCGCAGTGGTATAACGATTTGGTTATCAAGGCTGGTCTTGCTGAGAACTCGGCAGTGCGCGGCTGTATGGTAATCAAGCCCTATGGCTATGCCATCTGGGAGAAGATGCGCGATGTCCTTGACCGCATGTTCAAGGAGACAGGACACGAGAACGCATACTTTCCACTCTTTATCCCCAAGTCGTTCTTCTCGCGCGAGGCAAGCCACGTCGAGGGCTTCGCAAAGGAGTGCGCCGTGGTTACTCACTACCGCCTCAAGAATGATGAGGAGGGTAAGGGTGTTGTTGTAGACCCCGCTGCACGCCTCGAGGAGGAGCTTATCGTGCGCCCCACTTCGGAGACTATCATCTGGAACACATACAAGAACTGGATTACATCATACCGCGACCTACCTATCCTCTGCAACCAGTGGGCTAACGTAGTGCGCTGGGAGATGCGTACACGCCTATTCCTCCGTACCGCAGAGTTCCTCTGGCAGGAGGGTCACACTGCACACGCTACAGCCGAGGAGGCTATCGAGGAGACAGAGCGCATGATTAATGTCTACAAGACCTTCGCCGAGGAGTGGATGGGTGTTCCCGTTATCGTGGGCCACAAGTCACCCAACGAGCGCTTCGCAGGTGCTGTAGACACCCTCACCATCGAGGCTCTCATGCAGGATGGTAAGGCTCTTCAGAGCGGTACTTCGCACTTCCTCGGTCAGAACTTCGCAAAGGCCTTCGATGTGCAGTACACAAACAAGGAGGGTAAGCAGGAGTATGTTTGGGCAACATCATGG
The DNA here is from genome assembly GCA_045645705.1 of Alistipes sp. Taxonomy (GTDB): domain Bacteria; phylum Bacteroidota; class Bacteroidia; order Bacteroidales; family Rikenellaceae; genus Alistipes. The sequence goes on from JAZRJJ010000028.1 coordinate 22,018, forward strand.
GGTGTGTCAACACGCCTTATGGGTGCTCTCATCATGGCACACTCTGACAACAACGGCCTTGTGCTTCCTCCAAAACTCGCTCCTATTCAGGTTGTTATGGTGCCCATCTACAAGGGCGAGGAGCAGCGTCTTCAGGTCGTAGCACGCCTCGAGGAGATGGCAAAGGAGCTTCGCGCAAAGGGCGTATCTGTTAAGGTTGACGGCCGCGACAATGTTCGTTCAGGCTTCAAGTTCGCGGAGTACGAGTTGAAGGGTGTACCCGTACGCCTCGCGCTTGGTCCACGCGATATGGAGAATGGTACTATCGAGCTTGCACGCCGCGACACCCTCTCAAAGGAGATCGTATCGCAGGAGGGTCTCACAGAGCGCATCGTAAACCTCCTCGACGAGATTCAGGCTAACATCTTCCAGAAGGCTCTCGACTACCGTAACTCTATGATTACCAAGGTGGACACTTGGGAGGAGTTCCAGCAGGTACTCAATGAGAAGGGTGGCTTCATCTCAGCACACTGGGATGGCACACCCGAGACCGAGCAGGCTATCAAGGAGGCTACAAAGGCGACCATCCGCTGCATACCTATGGATGTAGTTGTGGAGGAGGGTACTTGCGTATTCTCGGGTAAGCCTTCGAAGTATCGTGTTCTCTTCGCAAAATCATATTAATTTTCCATGATAGTGGCGCGTTAGCGGCACATCCCTAAAAGTAGACCTCCCAAGGCTGTACGTTTTAGTACTATCCTTGGGAGGTCTCTTTTGTGATGCGCCACTACCACACCACTCTGATGAAAAATTAGCAGAGCTGCTACTCCTGCTACAAAAAAAAAAGAGGGCCGAAACCCTCTTTTCTGTTTTATTCAAGCTCCTTCCTAAAGAACTTGCCAAGTGCTCGGCCTGTGCTCTCGGCACCACTCTTAATGCGGTAGAGCTTTGTGCCAAATGCACCACCTTCGCCGACTACATCTGCGATTTTCGCAACGACCTCACCATCTGCACTCTCCAGGTAGAAATCGCTAACGATATCTCCACTTTCATAGATATACCTAACGCTCCATCGTAGCGTGTAGTCAGACTCTCTGCGTGCGCTCATATATAAGAGGTGTCCCGATCTCTGGTTTACCTCATCAATGAGGTCGCTTATAATATCGGGTTGGTCCTTGTACCAATCCTCCTCATACTCCGCAAACTCTGCCTCGGTCATGTCCATAATAATGGCATTGGAGTAGTCCACAACGACCTTAACACTCTGATTGCGAAGAACGTCAACCGCACCCTCGGTAAGTGTCTGTGCACTTGCTGCCTGCATGCCCACGAATAGGGCAGCAAGTAGCATGAAGCATCTCTTCATAGCGTTGACTACAAAGTCTTGAGGTACTCCGAAACATTGCGCTCGATGCGTGCCTCGATGTCGCCATCCTCGGCGCGAACGAACTTCTCGCCAGTAACTGCCTCGTAAAGCTCGATGTAGCGCTCGGTGATGCCTGCAACAACCTCTGCAGTCATGTCGGGAACCTGCTGACCCTCCTGGCCCTGGAAGCCATTCTCCATCAACCACTCGCGTACGAACTCCTTAGAGAGCTGCTTCTGCTTCTCGCCCTTTGCGAGGCGCTCCTCGTAACCATCCTTGTAGAAGTAGCGTGATGAGTCGGGAGTGTGAATCTCGTCCATGAGGTAGATAGTGCCGTTCTTCTTACCGAACTCATACTTTGTATCCACGAGGATAAGACCCATCTTTGCTGCAATCTCGGTACCGCGCTGGAAGATTGCGCGTGTGTATGCCTCCAACTGCTCGTACTCCTCGCGTGAAACGAGACCCTGTGCGATAATCTCCTCCTTTGAGATATCCTCGTCGTGACCCTCATCAGCCTTTGTAGTAGGGGTGATGATAGGCTCGGGGAACTTCTGGTTCTCGACCATGCCGTCGGGCATAGCAACGCCGCAGATGGTGCGCTTGCCAGCCTTATACTCTCGCCATGCGTGACCAGAGAGGTAGCCACGGATGACCATCTCCACCTTGTATGGCTCGCAGCGGTGACCTACGGTAACCATAGGATCGGGCACACCAATCTTCCAGTTGGGAAGGATGTCGGTAGTGGCATCAAGGAATTTAGCAGCAATCTGGTTAAGCACCTGACCCTTGAAGGGGATACCCTTTGGAAGTACAACGTCGAATGCAGAGATGCGGTCCGACACAACCATTACGAGGTAGTCGTCGTTGATGTTATAGACGTCGCGTACCTTACCTACATAGTGACCCTTCTGGCCCTCGAACTGAAAATCGTTCTTTACAATAGCGTTCATATTTTGAAGTGTATTTAGTTTCTAACTCACAAAGATAGCATTTTTAAACTAAAAATGCAAATCGCGGAGTGGAGTTGGCATTATATATGCTCATTTGGCTGAAAACACAGCATCTATGAAACAGATTTATACTATTTTTATGGCAGTTATTCTCTTGTCGGCCGAGGCGTGTAATGCGCAGAGTATCAACACAACAACCGTGGAAAATCTCGACCTGAAACGATATATGGGACGCTGGTATGAGTTGGCACGCTACGACCACCGTTTCGAGCGCGATATGGAGCGTTGCGAGGCCTTCTACACCATCGAGCCCGATGGCAAGATTGCGGTGCGTAATAGCGGCATTGATACCAAAACGGGTCTCCTGCGCATAACCGATGGCAAGGCGAAGCTGGGTAAACTCCCAGGACAGCTGCGCGTGTCGTTCTTCCTGTTCTTCTACTCGGATTACAACATCTTGGCACTCGGCGAGGATTACGACTGGGCGCTTGTAGGCAGCAGCTCGCCAAAGTATCTGTGGATACTCTCGCGCACACCAAGCCTCCCAGAGAAGACCTTAGAGCATATCCTCGCCATAGCCCGCGAGCGCGGCTACGACACCGATAAACTTATCTGGGTGCACCAGTAGGTTAGTAGCGGGGATAGGGCTGAGTGTGGCGCATATCTGCCGCCTGCAATATCTTGTTGCGTAGGAGGCGAGGATAGTCGGGGTGGGCGTCGAGGAAGCGCTGCACCTCGGCTTTCGCCTTGTCGCTGGTGTGGCCTCCGAGGAGCGCCCCCGCCCAGTTGCGTGGGAAGAAGATGTCGCCCGTGCGCTGCACCTCTTGCATCTCCTCCAAGCCGCGGTAGATATACTTCACTGCCTCCTCCTGGCGCAGGTGGTGGTTGAGGTAACTGAGGAGCGTCGCGGTCCAAGGCTCAATGCGGCGGTTTTCGGGCTCCATGAGCGACTCAAACAAAGCATCGCGCACCTCCACATCTGGGTGTGTACCGCGCATGATATACTCGAACTGATTGCGTCTGTCGGCATTGCTAATGCGCTCAAGCTGAGTGGTGTATATATCGTTGTATCGCTCGGGGTAACGCACCGCGAGCTCGTATGCGAGAGTCATAGCGTCGCTCTCGTTGAGCATCTTGTCGCTCTCCGCGCTCCACATGTCGTACATCTTTGCGCATACCTCCTCCGAGCGCATGACATGGGCAAGTGTCATCTTCAAGCGGCGGCTGAGGGCGGGGTTGTCGCAAGTTGATGCTATCTCCCAAATGCGCGCCTCATCCTCGGCCGTGCCCACCTCGAGCATCGGCTTTGTGAGGTAGCTGTTGAGCGTAGAGGTTATGAGGTAGTTCTTCTCGCGGGGGATGTAGTCGATAAGGAAGTCGAGCCACTCGCGCACATCACACACTGTCTCACTATTGCGCCACTCGTAGACCTCGTTGAGCATCGTCACCATCGACTGGCGCATAAGGTCATCCTCCACCTCGCCAATATTCTGCATCATCCACTCCCTTGTCTCGTTGGGCAATAAGAAGAGTCCGTAGCCTCGGCCATCGCAGTTGGGAATGACAATCTTGGCATTGCGTGGGAAGGTGTAGCCCTTTTTGCCGGGCTTTATCTCCATCTCGACAATCTCCGCGGAGCCATCCTTATATATCACATAGCAATTAAAGCGCTGCGCCCACTGTGGGTATTGGTCATATATGGTGTATCGCCCCTTGTGGTAGACCAAATCTATAAATGGCATGCGCGCCTTCTCGACCCACGCCTCGCTGAATGTGGCGATATCCTCCTTGCTGTGCTTGTCGAGAATTGCCACAAGGTCTCTCCATGTGGCGTTGCCATAGGCGTAGGTGCGCAGGTACTCCTGAATGCCCGCGCGGAAGGCCTCCTCGCCCATAAGCTCCACAATCTTATCCATAACGATGGGGGCTTTGTTGTAGATTGTCTGGCCGTAGATAAGTCCTGCATTGTTCAGGTTGTCAAGCTCTTGGCGAATGGATGTATTGCCCGCGGTACGGTCTTCGTTGTATGCCGCATAGGTGTATGTCTTGAGGCGGTTTAGGCGGTGGTTAACCTCGGGGAAGAGGGGCTCGGTCATGCGCGCTGCGAAGTAGTTGGCAAATATCTCCTTTGTCCACACATCGTTGAACCACTCCATCGTAACATAGTCGCCAAACCACATGTGTGCGGTCTCGTGGGCGATAAGCTGTATGCGGCGCAACTCCTCATCGAGCGTGGGGTTCTCGCCGAGGAACATCTGGCTGTCGTTGTAGAGCGTAGCCCCCGTGTGCTCCATGCCGCCATACTGGAAGCCTGGGAGCATGATAAGGTCGTACTTGGCAAAGGGGTAGGGGATGCCTGTGTACTCCTCCAGCCACTCGAGCGATGCCGCCACCTGGTAGAATATGGTGTCGAGCTGCGCAAGGCGCTTGGGGTCGGTCTCGCGGTAGTATGCCGTGAAGCGGTGGTTGCCATCGTCATATGTACGACTATCAAACTTACCCGCCACGAATGAGAAGAGGTAGGTGCTCAAAGGCTCTGTGGGGTTGAAACTTACAACCTTCATATCCTCGGCAAGTGGCTCATCGAAATAGTAATCGCTCCACTCCTTCACATAGTCCAACTCGCGAGTTGCGGTATTCGAAATAGCGACCCAATCCTCTGGTATTGCGAGATGTAGCTCGTATGTCGCTTTC
>JAZRJJ010000029.1:0-25173 GCA_045645705.1 Alistipes sp.
TAACTGGAGAACCAGTTTCATCGGTCACTGTACCGGTAACACGCTGACCTTGAGCAAATGCGCCGAAGCAGCCCAAGAGCAGAGTTGCAACCATTGATAGTACAACTTTTTTAACCATAAGCATTAGTTTTTAATGAAAAAAATTTGTATAAAGTTTTAAAGTTTGTTTCTTCTCCCTAGGCCTATTATACCCCTCTGACAGTCCGATTCGGCGCATCAGCCAGCCAAACGGGCACAATATTGGCATAGAGTTATTGCACAAAGATAATCGTTTTAATTGAAATAGCAAAGAAAACCCATCTTTTTTTCTCCGAAATCGGCATTTATTTAATACACAAAACGACTATTGATATGGTCAAATAAGACAATATTCTTCCAAAAGTCACCACCAAATACCCTATTTGTTAAACGAACAACACCACCCAGTACTAACTCGCTGAATATTTATGTAATATGCAGTTTTTTCACTTCGCATGGAGCGAGATTTATTTTGTGTGAAAAAATTAACAACACTATTGCATATCGAAAATTTTTACTATATTTGCACTCGATTCTGCGCCACGAGTGCGCAGCCTAATTCTCTAACATGAGACATAAATAGTCTCCCTAAATCCTTAACTATGAAGCGATTGCTTTTAACGGTCGCCCTGCTTCTTGTCGTGGCAGTGGCGGGCGCTCAGGTTACTACCTCATCATTGCGCGGCGTAGTAACAGACAACGACAACAAACCCATCGCAGGCGCAGCGGTAATTGCGCATCACGAGCCCTCTGGCTCACTCCGTGGCGCATACACAAACGCCGATGGCCACTACGCTATAAATGGTATGCGCGTGGGAGGTCCCTACTCTATCGAAATTCGTTATCTCGGCTATCACACCGAACACCACACCGTGGCAGAGATGCACATCGGCGAGACCATGTATCTCGATGCTAAACTCAAGGAGGACAACGAGTATATCGGTGAGATTTTGGTTGTACATGCCAAGCACGATGCACGCACCGAGAATTTCAACGAGATGGAGATGTCGGCCATACCAACTATCGACCGTTCGATATACGACCTCACAAAGCTTATGTCCTCGGCAGTAAGCCCCGCCTCGGGAGGTATTGTCCTTGGAGGCCAAAGCACACGCTACAACGCATTTACAATCGATGGCACATCCTCTGCCGACATCTATGGCCTCGGCACTACGGGCATGACGGGTTCGCTCACAAGCGCCAACCCCATTCCCATCGACGCTATCCGCGAGGTTGAAATCTCGACATCTACCGTTGATCTGCGCGAGAGTGGCTTTACGGGCGGTAGCATCAACGCCGTGACACGCTCGGGTAACAACGAGTTCAGCGGCTCGGCTTATACCTACTTTAACAACGAGTCGTTCTGGGGCACAACGCCTGGCAAGGATGTCGCAAACCGCACAAAACTCTCGGAGCAGATAACAAACATCTATGGCATAACTCTCGGAGGACCAATCATTAAGGACAAGCTACACTTCTTCATCGCGGGCGAATTTAATCGTGGCCTCACCCCATCATCGAACTACCCAGGTAGTGGTGTATCTGCCCTCACTCTCGACGAGGCTCGCCAAATCTCGGAGCGATACAAGGAGCTTACGGGTTACGACGGCGGTGGTTATGGCGAAAACAGAATTCTCGAAATCACGGGTTCGGCCGTTGCGCGCCTCGACTGGAACATCAACATGTGGAACCACCTCTCGTTGCGCTACAACATGCTCCATGCCGACGCTGACGCGGGCTCGAACACTGCACAGTCCTTCTACTTTACAGGCTCGGAGTACACCAATATCAACCGCACACATTCGGTCGTTGCGGAGCTTAACACATCGATGGATTGGGGCGGGAATTCTCTGCGCATTGGCTACACTCGTTTGAAGGATGGCCGCCTTACCCCCGAGAGCCTTCCCGCAGTGATTATCAACGGCTTAGGCGAGAGAGGCAATGGCACTGCAACCATCGGCACAAGTCCCTACTCGGGTCGCAATATGCTCAAGCAGGATGTCTTCATCTTTGGCGATGATGTGACGCTCAGCATCGGCAAGCACTTGTTCACATTTGGCACCTCGAACGAGGTATATCGCGCCGACAACCTATATCTCGCAAACGCGCGCGGCACCTACACATACGCATCGCTCGAGGACTTCCTTGCGGACAACGCTACGCAGTATGCCTACGGATACTTCGCGAGCGGCGAGAAGAACCCTCCGATGACCATGGGACAGTTCTCGCTCTATGCGCAGGACGAGTATAAAATCACACGCGACCTAACACTCACATACGGCCTACGCGCCGACATCCCCGTGATGTTCGACACCCCCGAAGCGAATGAGACATTCAACAGCGGCTACTTCGCAAAGCATGGCACGATGACGGGCGATATCCCTCGCGTACAGATACTTATATCTCCCCGCGTGGGCGTAGAGTGGAATAGCGACGACAAGACGTGGAACGTGCATGGTAGCGCGGGCATCTACACTGGTCGCATACCATTTGTATGGCTCTCAAACTGCTATCAGAACAACGGTCTTCGCTCGGTTGGCGTAACGGTGACAAACCCTGCCGAGACTCCCAATTTCAGCCTCAACCCCGAGAGCGTGGGCATAGCAAGCAACCCCTCTATCGACCTCGTAGATAGCAACTTCCGCTATCCCCAGGTCTTCCGCGTGGCTGCTGGCGCAACATACAACTACAATGGCCTAAAACTCTCATTGGATGCCGACTACACAAAGGGACTAAACAACATCTTCGTTGAGAACCTCGTGGCCGAGGATAATGGCAAGCGCCTCTTCGTGGGTGGCGAGGAGAGCCGCACATCGGCAACATATTACGATGCCGTAACCAAGGACTACGCAGCGGTATATCGCTTGAGCAACACACAGAAGGGATACTCATGGTCGGCAACAGCACGCGCCGAGTACGATTTTGCCTACCCTCTTGCTGGTCTTCGCGTAGCTGCGGCATACACCTTCTCGCAGTCGAAGAGCATCAACGATGGCGTTTCGGCACAGGCATCCTCTAACTGGGGTCGCAACTACGCCGTAAATAGCAACGCCCCCGAGTTGAGCAACTCGCTCTACGAGTTCCCCCACAAGGTGGTGGCGACAATCTCGTACAACAAGCGATACGGCCTCTTCGGCACCAATGTAATGTTGCTTTATAATGGTTACTCGGGCGAGCACTACTCACTCACATACGCCAAGGGCAAAGTCGATGTAAATGGTGACAGCTATCGCGGCAACTCGCTGATTTACATTCCTACCGAAGCAGAGATGAGCACTATGCTTTGGGCAGATGACACATCAGCAGCAGCATTTAACGACTACATCAAAGCAGATAAATATCTTCAATCTAATCGTGGTAAGTTTGCCGAGCGCAACTCACACTCTTTGCCCTTTGTACACCGTCTCGACCTCCATATTGCGCAGTCTTTCTACTTCAAGAAGGGCAGCTCAATCAGCACACGCGACCAGCGCGTGGAGCTCACACTCGACGTCATAAACTTGAGCAACCTCATCTGCCGCTCATGGGGCATGTCATACCGCGTATCGAACTGGGCACTCTCGCCCGTGACCGTGACGGAGCTTCGTGAGGTGGAGGGTGGCTACCGCCCCGTATATAAGTTTAATGGTGCGAACTACACCGTCAACGATCTCGCATCGCGCTGGCATATGCAGCTCGGTATCAGAGTGGTATTCTAGGAGTTATGGAGATAAAGGTTATAATATTCGACTTCGACGGCACGCTCTGCGACACTCGCAGCAACATCATCATCGCCTTTCGCGCTACGATGGAGCGCCTCGGCCTCGACATGCGCGACGAGGCAACCTGTGGCGCTACGATAGGCCTAACGCTACGCGACGGTTTCAAGAGCATGTACCCCGATTTTGACGACGCCAAAATAGACTACTGCGTGGAGACCTACCGCCAGATATTTGCCGAGCGCCGCAAGGAACTTATGCCCGACCTGTTTCCTGGCGTGAAGGAGACACTCGAGGAGTTGCACAAGCGCGGCTACAGGATGACAATAGCGACATCGCGCCTTACGGACTCACTTATGCTCTTTATGCGCCACCACGGCATAGACCACTACTTTGAGTATGCCGTAGGCTCCGACAGCGTAACGCACCACAAGCCACACCCCGAGCCAGCACTCAAAACCCTCGCAGCGCTCAATATCGCGCCCTCTGAGGCGATTATGGTGGGCGACATGCCCGTAGACATAGCCATGGCGCACAACGCGGGTATAAGGGCTATAGGCGTCGATTATGGCAATGCCACACACGAGGAGCTCGAAGCGGCAGAGGCGGAGTGGATTGTGGACGACATAACGAAAATACTCGACATTATAAAATAGAGAAGGCACATAGCAAAAGTGGCTGCTTCGCATTGAGGCAGCCACTTTTATATTATTGAGTACCCAAGCATTACAACAACTCGAGCAACGAAGCCATAAGCACACCGAAGTAGTTGCCCGCGGCATAACCCACAATACCGGCACCGAGGCCGACAATAAGCGTCTTGCGGTTCTTGAGCACAGCAACCATCATAGGCACGAATGGTGGCGAGTTGATAAACGAGACTGACGACACGGTCATAGAGTCGGCATCGACACGCATAACACGGCAGAAGATGGCGTGCAGCAGCAACGAGCCAAAGACCGTAATCGTGAGGAAGAGTATCTGATTGAGGCCATCGGCAAGTTTAAGCTCCGAGAAATCGGCCATCGACGCCATCGCAACGCTGAAGATATAGATAAGGTACATGCCAATGTCGAAACTGCGCTCCAACTTGCGCACGGGCTTGAGGAATGAGAAGAGAACGCCAAGCGTGCTTAAGACAAGGATGAAGACGACCATAAACCAATCATCACCACAGGGCAGTGCAACGGCAGCGGCGATACCCACAGCAATAATCGTAAAGCCCACAGTATTAGCCAATTCCACAAGTCCCGCCTTGCTCCACAGACCCTTATATGGGTTGCGTGTTGCCTCAGCAATCTGACGGTCAAGCTCCGCCTTGTCGCTCTCCGAGAGCGAAGTCTGCCCCTTCTCGCCATATAACCAACGGAACATCTTGTAGCCCACCGACACCAGGAACACGAGGTAGAGGAACGAGATGACAATATCGTATGAGCACATCATGACATAACTCTGCTCCTCGACACCAAAAATCGCCTGAATGGCAGCCGCATTGACCATGCCACCCGTATACATTCCCGACATAATGCCACCAATCTTTGCACCCTCGGGGAGATACTTACCAAAGAGGATATAGCCCACTGCCACGGCTATGGCAACTGACAAAAATCCACTGATTACGACCTTCAACTGAATGCTTGCATCACTACGCGTAAAGCGGCAACCGAAGAGCATCATGGGTATAGCCAACGGAACGGCAGCACTCGTTACAACATCCTGAACTACAGCGATATTAGGGATTTCAATAGGCAGATTGCCGATGACAATACCCACGCCATAGAGAATCATCATTGGACCAATTTTATCGAGCAAAGGGAAGCAGCGACAAAGCCATATTACTCCTGCGGGAGCGAGGCAAAACAGCAGGCTAATCGCAACGATATAGAGTATCGACATAGTAACTTTGGGTTTAAGTTTAAAACAAAGATAGTGGTTTTTATCGATATATCCAACGCCCTACGCAACAATCAACAATTTTCAGTGGCGAGAGGGGGACAAGTATAATGCATGAGTGACCACAAAAGTCCTTAACGAAACTTCTGTGGTCACCCATGCTAAACTTTGAACAATAATTATGCTCTCGCTACCCTACTGGCCCTCAACGTAGTTAAGAGTAATCTTTCGGTTTGGAGAGTTGTAGAGCGTCTTCAAATCGGGGATTATCGTAGAGTAGTACTTGCCATCTATCGAGCACATCACCTCGATGGGGTCGTTCGACCAGTTGAACTCATACTCCGCACGCATTCGTAGCTCGTAGTAGACCTCCGACATAGGATTGCCCTCGTCGACAGCCTTGACGGTCAACGAGCCGATTCTACTGCCGTCATGCAGGCGAGTGAAGGTAACAAACTGTCCTGCGGGTACGCTCTTTGGCGCTGCGCCCTGCGAGGGAAGATACACAATCTCGCCCTTGATAGGAGTGTTTGACACCTCAAAACTCTTCGAGTGGTATGCCACATGGTCGGGGTTTGCACTAATGGTGATTGTACCACCGCTTACGATAGAGTTCTTCTTGAAATACAAGGTCTTACGCTCGCCGTACTGACTGATGTTGGTCTGGTCAACAATAAGTGGCATAGGCAGAGTGGTGCTCCAGTCTGTCCAGTAGTCGGCCTCGGCAGAGTTAAGCGCGTCCACGCGATAGACAAACCTGCCGTTACCCAAGTCCTCGAGCTTTGGCTCATTGTAGTAGTAGCCATTGCCATTAGCATCCTTATCGAACATCTCCACCTCGATATCCTCGAAGTTGACACCCTGAATGCTCTTATTCAAGCCCTTAGGCAAAACAAGCATGGGGGCATCGATGAAGATTTCGAATGCGTGGCCGAATGGGTTGATTGATAGCATATCGGCGCCACTACCCGCGCTGTACGATGTAATATCGAACGACACGGCGATTGTCTCATCGGGAAGATACTCAAACTCAATGTTATCCACAACCTCGCCTACGGTGTTAGCATCCGCAGCCAGACCCGCGTCGGTACGGTAGCTACCCTTGCCATTAACCTGTGCAGCAAAGCGGAAGGGGCGGTAGTTCATCACCTCGAAGGTCACAGAGCGGAATGTCTCGCCGCTATAGAGCTGCGAAGCATCCTTCACCTGCGTAGAGTTCTGCTGGTTCGATGCTATACGCACCACCTCGGCGCTACGAGGCTTATTTGTCTCCATGTGAATCTGGAAGTTGTTGTCCGCATCCCAGATGTTCTGCTTATCGGTACGGGGATAGAAGCCAAAGATACGACCACCTGTCGACCACACGCTCTCGTTATAGGGCTTGAAGCAGCAGTCGAAGTCGCTCTTCGAGAAGCTATATGTGTAGTTTGCACCGCTCTCTGGCACGCGAATATCATCATCGGCATAGTGGTCGAGGTTAGATGAATAGAGCAAGAACTCCTCGTCGCTAAGCTCGACATATGGCGCACCATCAGCCACAAGGCGCACATCGAATGTCACAGGCACAAAGCGCTTCTGTGGCACAAGGATATACTTCACAACCTCTTGGTCTGTGATGGCAGCATCGGCATTTATGGAGTAGTACGACAGATTCGGAAGGACAATCTCATTGTGGTGGTCAACGAAGGTCACCATCTTTGTCACATAGTTAAAATACTCTGCCTCAAGGGTTACATACTCCACAGCCTCGCTGTCCATGTCCATAACATTCTTGAAGTAGATATGGTGCTGACCCGGCTCCGTTACAGTAAACTTATACTTGTAGCCAATGTCGGTGATTGTCTCGCCATTGAACTCAAACTCGAAGCTGTTGCCGTAGCCATCCTCGCCGATGCGCACGATAGGCAGAATCTGACCCGTAGCCGCGCGACCATCAAGGCCGTTTGTCGTAACGAGCACATCCATTGGGAAGAGCTCCTCGGGGCAGGTATCGGGAATGTTGAACACCACCGTAACATTCGAGCTAAGCTCGCTATCTCCCGTCACGCCACCATATACCTCGGCACTTACCCATGTAGGCACGAACTCCTTGGTGCGCATGAGGATGATGCGAATCTTACGCTGCAAGTGGCCATACTTGACTACGATAGAGCCGCGCTCATACTCCGTGCCGCGCTTGAGGCTATTCATATCGAGCGATATCACGCCCTTGCCCGTTGCGGCATCAAACTCCACCCTGTCGCCAATGGTGAGGCTGGGGTTGAAGGTGCTCGACACCTTCTGGTCATCCTCAATCCACGACACCTTGAGCTTATCGAGGTCTATGGCAGTGCCATCGAGCTGCTGGATGCTGAAGCCGAGCTTAAGCTCCTCGGTTGTAGGCTCACCACTCTGCGCATCAGCCTCAACTACCGCATTGGTCTTGTCAACCGAGAGTATGAAGTTGTTGTTTCGCACCGATGTAACCTCGTCCGAAATTGAGAGCCAGATGTTGTTCGTAGGGGGCGCAGTCACCGCCTCATCGAAGGTCTGACATCCATTTGTGAGGTTGCCAGCGATGTGAATCTCATAGTGGTGGTTACGCAATATCTCAACGAACTCGCTCTCGAGGTCGAGGATGTTCACACGATAGTAGTATCGCTCCTCCTCCCTTACGCCATTAACGATGTTGCAACCGCGAAGGATTAGGTCCACGGGGTCGGTGCTAAGATTGCGACTCTCAAACACATAGACCTCGCGCTGCGTGGTCACATCGACGATATCCGACACCATATCTCTACGCTCGGGGAGCGTCACATTCTTCTCCGTAAGCCAGTAGTGCTCCGCCTGTGCGCTCTCGCTTCCCATAACGCCAAATTTTGGTGCAAATGTCGAGCAGGCATAGGTGGGAAAGCCATACTCCGTGTGGTATGGTGCTACGGTACCGAAGGCCAAGGTGTTGCAAATAGCAAATCCCGTAACCTCAAACGAGTCACCCTTCCACTCATCGTTGCTATCCGAGCCCTCGCCATCCGACACGACGGTGAACTTGGCCTGGTTGCGGAGCAAGATGATGGGGTTACCCTTACCACTTACGCCACGATGCTTCTCGGTTGTGGGTATGGTCTCGATAGTCAGCCAGTCGACAAAAGCCTCGGCATTTGTACGCTCGCTGATGTGTCGTCCATCCTCCATCTGCACATCGCGGTAGAGGCTCTGAAGCTCCTTTGGTGCCTCGATACGCGCCCAGTAGATAAGCATTCCTGCGCTACCCACCAATGCAGAGAGCACATCGTCCTCGGTGCGGTATAGGTACTCCTCCTTGTTGAACACGGACATATTCTGGTTTGCCAGGAGATGGATGATGCGCGTAGTTTTGGGCACTGTTGCGCTTATGCTGCCGCTCAATCTATCCTCGCTGTCGCTCACGATTTGCGCGGGGGCGGTAGTAAGGAATAGGCCGTTTATATCGAAGCAGAATAGCGTCATAGTCTGCAGCGTCATGCCATCGGGGTCTACGGCACGCGTATCCACAGCCACGGGGTCTGGGGCCTTGACATTGAGATGCAATCTCATCTCATCGCCAAACACACCGACCTCGGTATTAGGTTGCTGTGGCACATTTGGGATATCCTCATAGTTGCGACACGCCGCCGCCATCACCACCAGCGCCAACACTGCAAATATGTTGTATATGTTTTTCATACTCATCTTATTGACTATTTGAGTGTTTCTAATTGCCGCTAATTATATTATAGTTTGCATCGTATATAATTGGCTTGGGCTCTTTAAATGCATCTCTAACACAACGCATATACCAACCCTTGTAACTTTGATCCTCTTTCCAATCCTCATCAGGATATAACTCTGGCAAGTAGATCCATCCTGGCACTTCTCTCGAAATCAAAGTAGTCTCATCATAAACATCTTTCTTTGTAGACGCTTGATAGTAGTACTGACCGTACAACACCTTATCCATTGCTCGAGAGATATCTTGATGCTCGATAATGTATTCAATCTCTGCAGCAGTAGGTAGACGCCAATCATGATAATGATAGACTGGCTCACCTGGCTCATACTCACCACTCTCATTTAAATCATCATATCTTGCTTCTACATACTCTTGACACTGACGTTTTGCATAATAGTAGATACCCTGCAATCCTGGCACAACATAATGATGCTCATTTTTAGGAAGAATTGACTCTCCAAGTTGTGAAGCAACCATAAATGATGGAGATACCGTTCTTGCGTTATCTTCGCTCTCCATTGTATAGCCTCTCTCTCTATTAGTTGTTAGGTTTCCATCCTCATCCATCAACTTAGGAATAGCAACAGTGTATTTGTCAGATGTTGTAGTTACTCTAATATGATACATTCGGTGGTTAGCCATAAATCGAGGCATAGTATATACATCCCAACCGTCGCAATTATCATTCGGAACCTGTTTGATAATGTCAGCTTGTCCTTTTGAACGAGGTCTGCCATATTGATTAAAACCATCCTCCTTATATACCTTGCCAACATACTTCGCCCAGAATGTTTCGAAAAAGTTACCAGTATAGTGTCTTTTATAGTATTTGCCGTTGTCTTCATTATAATATTTAAAACCAACAGCTTGATAATACTTACTTGGATCATTAATATTGCTACTTCCCAAATGGGCACCACCTGTTGTAACATAATGGTCTCGATGGAAAACACCTGCAACAGGTCCGCCCCAAGCGTAGGAACGATAATATACGCGCTCCATAAATCCATATAGCAACTCTTCAAAACCGCTATATGTACTTGAACATGAGGTACTAAGCAATACTCCCTCCTCATTACACTCGTGAGCGTGATAAGGCAAGAAACCTGCAAGAGCAAAGAATGGAGCTTGGGGATTAAGGTAATGTATAGGTCCTTTATTTACGGGCTTTATTTTACCAAATGATGAACTAAATGCTCCTTCATTGAAGTGTATATCTCCCTCTACCACATAATCATCACGATATGAGAAGAATCCCTCAATATTACGTATAACAGTAATTGGCGTCTGCTCCACGCGGAAGGTCTCGACAAGGCCCTGCTCGTTCATTACCTCAAACTCCAAATAACGGATGGTATTGAAGTGCGAATTCCAGTCCAAATCGGCATCGCCAGCAACTGCATTGATGGGCGAGTAGATGTGGATGTCGCCATTGAGCTGGCGCTCCTGGCCTGGAGCTACCTCTGCCCTAATATGCTGAACATCAGCACCCTCCTTCTGGTAAAGATTGAGCTCGCGCTGCAAAACCTCAGCCTTCGTAAGCTCGGGGTGCTCCGTAATCTTGATATCGAAGTTGGGATCGGTGCCAAGCTGAATCTTCTGGCCAAACTTGTCGATATAGTAGGCGTAGACGCCATCGCCCTCCTCATAGACCGTAGCAGTCTCGCCATCCGACTCCTTGGTGATATCCACCGACTGGAAGCTATCCAAGCGCACATTGTGGCTGAATACATCCTTGAGCTTAATGCTCTTGATGGGCGATGATGAGGTAAAAGTAAGCTGATCGAGGTCGAAGTTGGTGTTGTAAATCTTCACAACCTCCATATTGAGGGTCAGGTACTTAGCCTCATTCTGACCAATACCCACATTCACCTTCTGCCAATCCAGCGTCACATACTCGGCATTGTTAATCTCCAGAGGAGTGTTCTTCTCGCCTGCGCCAATAGCGTTGATATTCACATTGATTACATAGCACTTATTACGCTCGAAGCGGCTCTCCTTGCTAATAGGAATCTTATACCAGTTCACGGGGCTCGCAGCCTCCTTGCTACCATCCTCGCTACCATCCTTATTCCACATCATAGGGATATTGAGAAGCAATGAGCTCTCGTTAGCCGTCTGCTTCGACCAGTCGTTAGCATAGGCGTAGCCAATAAGTGTGATAGAGGTGCCATCCTCGCCCTCGCTCCACTGGAAGCTATCGGCATTGAGGCCCACCTCATCGGTAGTCTGCTTCTGGCAGTTATACTGAACACCCTCCTCGGGTCGTACGACAAGAGTGCTGATGGGAAGCTGATAGAATGAGTAGAGGGGCACGCTATTGTCCATCACCTTGTGGAACTCCACGCTTGAGCCCTGTGTGAGCGTCACAACTATCTTTGCAGCAGCACGATAGAGTGTGCCATTGAGGAATACATCCTTACCCTTAACGCCATCGTTGATGACATAGGCTGTCATCTCGTCGGGAGCCTTATCGCTGCCACCCTCCGAGAGATATGCGAAGCCATCCATAAGGAAGAAATCGGGGTTCTCCTGGCCCTCGATGCCCGAGAGGTGGATATTCTCATCGGTCTGTGTCATCTCGCAAAGCTCCTCCCATGTGGTTGCCTCGCTAAGTGGCGCTGTCGAGTTGGCTATCATATAGACATAGAACTTCTCACCCACGGCAAACTCATCGCGGTTCTTGCGAAGCACGAACTCTCCGCCACCAACCAATGGTGATGACGACTTATCGATGCGCTCGCTATAGACAATGTTACGCGCCTCGTCCATGACGTAGACATCCACCAGCGCAAGAGATGACTCTATGTCGGTATCCGCCGAGCGGGTGGTTATGCCAAGCGACTTGGCGGAGATTACAATTCTACTGCTACCTTCGGGTTGTTGGTCAAGCTCCACATCGTTATTCACGCACGATGTGAGCGTTAGAAGTGTAGCAAATATGATAGAAATATAGTTTCTCATAGACTTTATAAGTTCAGTTCTTTAGCCTAAATTACTCCTGACGAATAGAGATCCAGTGGATATCTGGCTCATCGCTGGGGTTTGTGCCATCCCAAGGGTAATACAAACCATTATTGCCACCCTTGTTAATGATTAGCAATGGGTTAGCCTCGGCATTCCAGTCTGCCGTATAGGTCAAACCGAGCTTTATGACATTACCAATGTTGTTAGGGTTCTTTGCCACGACTACAATCTTGTAGAAGTTGTTGGCCTCGGCCTCAATAGCGGGACTTGTGACCAAAACATCATATTCATCATCGGTGCCATTGGTCTTATAGACACGCACCTCATAGTCTACGGCACTTGCATTGATAAGCGTGGGGCGCCATGTTGTACCCTCGGGCGACTCCATCATGAAGTAACCCACAAAGGCACCTGCCTCACCCGAAGCATCGCTGTTGTCGTAGCGCACAGTGGGAACAACATCTGGCGCAGGCGCAGCCTTGTCGGGAGCAGTCATAAGGTTGGTATGAATGGGCACCGAGAGGTCGAGATTCCATACAGGCTCATCCTCCCACTCCGCAACCACAAGGTTCATCTTAAGGCCAATGTTGACCTCGGTGATGGTGTAGTCGTAGAAGTGGTTTCTCACGATGTCGTAGCGGTCGTCCGTAGGCTGGCCATTCGAGTAGTTACAGAAACGAATACCCTTCTCATAGGGGAATGTAACGCTCTCGACGATGATGCCATTCTCTACCCTGTTGAGCTCAACGGCGATAGCCAAGTCGGTTGTTATAGACTCGTTATAATTGAGGCTATTATTCTTGGTTTCAGGGACATAGATGTTATACGAACCCGTATTCAAGCCCATTGTCGTAGCGCTGATATTGGTCATTAGCGATGCTTCGGGATTTGGGCGGAAGACATCCTTACGCACCATGTTCTCCGTATTATTCGCGCTGTTCCACTCGGCAGGCAGGCTATAGCCATTAGCATTTGCATAGTTGAGCTTCAGACCACTAATCTTCCAGCCCTCAGCCGCAACCTCTTCCGAGAGTCTTACGCCAATCTTTGCCGTAGCGCGGAGCACGCTAATCATGCCTATCTCCAATCTGCGGTTCTTGGGCATGGTGGTTGGGAACTCGAAGGCCTTAACGCCCCACATAGGGATGTTTGCAGTGAGCGGCGTTGCATAGACCAGTCTCTCAAGGCTTGGGACATTATTAGTATAGCTTATGCCATAGCTGCGACTTGTACAGTTAGCAATGACCATACAACGATACTTCTCGCCCAATACATATCTGAACGAGGGAGGAAATGCGCATACGAAGCCTACTACGCCATCCGTATCCTCGCTATGGATAATGGGGAGCTCCGCCAAGAACTCGCCATCTGCGCCGTAGGTGAACACCTTGAGCGTAGAGAGGTCGATCCTATTCTCGAAATCGCTTCCCTCAATGGATGAGTAGTCGCCACCCCAAGTGTTGTCATCAGCACGCGTGCCCGACATTGTTGCAGCATCCATCGAGAATGCAACAACAAGAGGCTCATCTCCCACCACCTCGTATCTCACATCCTCCACACGACTGCATGAGCCGCACAGAAGCGCCACGAGAGATACCACAAGGGATGTATATAATAGATTACGTTTCATGTCCAAAGGTATTACAATTCTGTGTCGTTAATAACCACACTCCATGAGTTGATGATGACCACGCCAGCAGCCCAATCGCCAAACTCATCAAGGAAGAAGGTGAGGTTGTACTCATCCTGACGATCCAGGTACTCCTGATCGCTCATATTGCGGTTATAGTAGCCCTTGACAAGCAGTGCATAGTCCTTCAATGGGATAGAGAGCACGAGCTTGTCGTTGGTTGTGTTATATACCGAAAGGATGGGGTTATTCTCCGTCAAAAGACGGTTTACGGTAAACTCCGCGAGAGCCACGCTCACAGATGTCTGCGCACGCGTAGCATCGCTGGTCTCGCCATTACCAACACCTGCCGAGCCCGAAGTAACGCTCCATGGGTAGTAGGTAATCTCCTGGTCCGAGAGCAGAGTATTGTCATACTTAAGCGCGCCGTTCTTGTCGGTAATCTCGAAGCGGAACAAATCCTTATCTACATCAATACCAGAGAGATGCTGCAAAATCACGCGCACGACATTCGTGTCCTTCGTAAGCGAGATGGTCTCCCTACGCACACCATACTCACCCTGGATTGTAACGCGCTTCATGCCATGGAAGAGCTGTCCGACATCCTTCTTTACGGTGTTGTCATCCTCGCGGTCCATTGTACAGTTGAGCTCCGAGATGTGCGACACGCCAGCTGTGGGCTGTGGCACCATGAAGTTGTTGTTCATAAGGCCGTCACCGCACCATGCAACAAGGTCGTAGGTACCTGGCTTAAGATCATCAAGCGTCATAACGTAGCCCTCCTGAGACAAAGCCTCGCCACTATCCACAACTCTCTTCACAAGCTTACCACTCTCGGCATCGTAGACACATAGTGTCACATAGTCCACCGAGTTTGCAAACGCATCGGCGAACTTCATATTCATGTCGTACTTGAACTTGATGTGGCAAATCAAAGTACAATCTGAATTATCCTCCAGGATGGTGCCGCATGCCACCATCACTACGGCAATAGCCAACGAAGGAAGAATCGCCAATCTCTTAAGTAGGTTTCTAACTCTCATCCCTGTTAATGTTTTCGTAATACCTATGTTTATTTTATTATATTAGCTCCTATAAGGGCGGCCAAGCCCTTATAGGAAAAGTATCTCATTGTGTAGAGATTAGTTCAAAGTAACGTTATTCTGAACCAAAGACCAAGAGAGGACGTTGATCTGAGCTGCAAGGTGTGCAGGCTCCTCCTCCTCGGGCTTCTCAGGAGTAATCACGTGCTCGGGGTTGTAAACAGGAGTACCCAAGCCAGCGATAGCCTTCAAGTTGATCTCGTACCAGTGGTTACGAACGATACCAGTTGTTGCACCGTAGTGGTTGATGTTAGTGTAGTAGTAAGTGTAACCAGTAGTGTACATCTTAGCAGGTGAGATAGCGTCAAGGATAGCGTGAGCAGCGTCAGCAGTGATAGCCTTACCCTCAGCATCAAAGTAGTTAACACCCTCCTTAACAGTAACCTTAACCTCGTAGCGGTTGTCAGCAGTAGTCTCAGGCATCTGGTAGAATACTACATCGTCCTTATCTACAGAGATATAAGCGTTCTCGCCATTTGCAACGAAGAGCTTTGAAACTACAGTGTTGATCATAACAGTCTTAAGGTCCTCGATAGTGTACTGAACGCCGAACCACTGACCAAGCTCAATAGGCTGACCCTCCTCGTTAACGAGCTGTGCAGCAACAAGAAGCTGAGGAGTCTGGTTACCCTCGCCAGCAACTACGCTGTTCTCAGCAGCTGCGGGCAATGTGTTCTCGAAGTAGTAGTCAACCTTGTTCTGGTGAGCCATAAGAGCTTTGAAAGTGAGGTTGTGTGCAGGCTGAGCAGTTGTGTTAGCCCAGTATGAACGGAAGAAAGGTGCGTTGTTCCATGTGAAGCCAAGACCCTCGTAAGAAGCGTTGATAGACTTGATAAGGTTACCCTCTGCAGTGTTGTTAGTTACACCCCAGCCAAGAACCTTAGCATAGATCTTACCACCATTCTCGCCGTAAGTAGCGCCAGTGTCATACATGTTATCCTCTGCGATGTTAACCTCAACAGCAGCAGCAACACGCTCAACATAGATGTCAACAGGATTTACACCCTCAAGCTTGATAGAGCTGGGAACATCTACATCCTCCTCAAGAGTAGTAGTGAAGATATTCTCGGGAAGAATCTGTGTAGCAGTAATCTTAACAGCACCATCCATGTAAACAGAGTTAGACATAACGAAGTTGCCATTACCATCACGGAGTGTCTTCAAAACAGCAGTCTCGAGCTGTGCCTTTGACTTTGTAGCAGCAGCAGCGGGATCGTTAACGATAGCGATCATCTGTGTAGGAAGCTGCTTCTTTGAGCCCTTGATAACAAGAACAACATCAGAGATCTCCTCGATGTTATTTGTCTCAGTCTCAGCAACGAAGTTAGGCTTGTATGAGATAAAGTTCTCACCATCTGCTGCGCCATCAACAGCGTAAGCACCACCGTTAGCATCGAAGAAGTAGAAATCTACGCGCTCTACAGCGTTCTCCGCGTCAGAACCATCCTTGTACTCACCAGGCTCACCAGCACGAGTCAAATCGCCTGCAGCCTTGATGTTAACCTTAATAAGTGCAGCGTCACCACCATTGGGGACATTCTGAACGTCGTTGAAGCTGTTGTCACAGCCTACCATTGCAACAAGTGCGATTGCTGCAAAAAATAGCTTTTTCATAGTAAAAGATTTAATGATTAAGTGAATTAGTAAATTGTTTTATTGTTTGTTGTTTCTTGTTTGTTACTCAAGGCTTTTTGCCAACTCATTGAGGTTATGCTGTGCCTCGGGTGAGCCCTGCGCTGCCGCCTTCTGCCAGAACTCGCGTGCCTCGTCATAGTTGCCACACACAGCATGAGCATAGCCCATGGTGAGCTGAACATTGGCATCACTCTGGTCGGTGGGCTTCAATGCCTTCAAGGCACCCTCGCAATCGCCAGCGTTGAGTCTTGCAACCGCTGCATTTACTGCCGCTGCAACCTCGTGAGGATAGGTCTTCGCCGCTACATCCATAACGTGCTGATACTCCTTCGAGCCACGCTCGTAGCAACCCGCAACCTGATACATCTCGTCGATAGAGAGCTTGTATGGGTTCTTGTCAAGCATTGCGCGAGCCTCCTCGAGGTTGAAGTTACGGATGCTATAGACGATGCGGTAGTCGTTGCGGCGCAACTTGGGGTACATCTCGTTCATCAAGCGTGTGTAGATATCCGAAGGCTTGAGCTGTGAGAGGCGATAGTCCTTCTCGTCGAGTGTAAGGCGTGGGTCGTCAATCAAGGCGTAGACCTTATCACGGTAGAGCAAACCTGGAGTGGCGTCAACCAACTTACGCAAGCCTACCCAGTCCTCACCGCGACCGATAGCCTCGATGCGACTGCGCTCAACGCCACACTTCTGCGATACATAGTCGGCGAGTGAGTTGGCACGATTCTGCGAAAGCACCTGGTTGTGAGCCTGTGTAGCCTCGGGAGATGCCCAACCCTCGATGGTGATAGATGTGATTGTGAGGTCCTCATCCTGGTGTACGCGGTCAACAGAGTTCAGGATTGATGCGAGCTCAACCTTGTTGTTGCGGTAGTTCTCCAAGATTACATATCGGTCTACCCAGAAGTTGATATATGCCGTATGCGACTCCTCGCGAACCTTTACTGGCTCGGGATTAGGCTCTACGAATGCCAAAAGATAGTTGGGCTCATACTTATCGCGGAGCACCTGCTCAAGAGGCGTGTTGCCCAATGCCAGGGGTGTACGACAGCAGCCGCAGCTACCCTCCTTAATATATATTGTAGCGCCACTCATCCAAGGCTCATACGCCACCACGGTCTTATATGCCAGCACCTGCTTCTCGCCCGCCTTGCGCTCGGCACGCGTAGCCTCGCGGTCTACATACAAGGGTGACTCCGTAACAGACTTCTCGCCATTACGCCACCAGTAGAGCCATGCGCGGCGTCCCATAATCTCGATAGCGGGAAGCTCCAGAGTGTTATCCTCCTTCGCAAGAACGGGGGTGAGCACGATAGTCTCATCGCCACCCACCGTAAGCTGGCTGATGTCGACATTCATATCGATTTTCACATCGCCATAGTGGTTTATTACGCTCAAATCTCTAACCTCAACCTGACCCTCAACAACCTTCTGTGCCGAAGCAGAGATGCTTACCATTGCCAACGCAACTACACCCAATGTGTATAGAATAGTCTTTTTCATATCGTAATCAGATTAAAAGAGGTAAACCAAATTTACAGCGAGCTTCGTAGGGCCGTAGTAGAATTGCTTGCCCGCGCCAATGAGCTCACCACACTTGGGGCAATCATACTTATTGTACATCGTGTATGCCACGCCGATGCAGGCCTCCAACTCGAAGTTCCAGTGTTTGTTAATCATCCAGGCATAACCATAGCCTACACCTGCGCCAAAGAGCAAGCCCTCGAAGCGATAGTCGCGCAGCTGTGAGAATGGTGTACCGAGGAAGTCGTTTGTGAAGTTGATGTTACCCGCATTGTACTGCATACCCAGAATGTGACCAGCAAAAAAATGACCGCCGAATTTACGACAGGTCCAATAACGGATTTCTGGCTGTACCATCCAGTGTCTCCACTTCATATTATCAGCAAATTGGAATGGGTTGTAGTTTGCAGACAAGTCAAACGTAAACTTCTCGCTAAGTCCCACCTCTATTCCAAGGTTAATAGTGGCAGTTGCATCATAGAGCAGGTTGCTCTTGATGGCAAACTTTTGTGCCGAAGACTCTTGAATGGCGAGCATCGTCACTAATCCCAATAGCAGTAAAATTTTCTTCATATCTATTTCGGTTAATATTCTATACTTTAGTCCTTTACACAGCAATATTGCATGCACCATTTAGCGCATACATACATACATACATACATACATACATACATACATAATATATACCTCCTACGGACACAGAACCTTACATCTCTTAGTTGTCACAAAGTTAAAAACAATTTATCATAAAAACCAAATATTTTCCAACAAAATTTATGTTTATTATCATTAACCCTCACTTTTCCCCGATTTACACCGCATCTGGCGACATAACAGCCCAAATTAAGAACTATTGACCAAGAATTGCCTATTTATACTATAGTCTAAAGGGTGGAGATAGCAAGGAGAATTAATAGCCGCCTACGATTGGAATTTGCAAATTAATTACTACCTTTGTGTTAATAATTAATCTTAACCCCAGATTTAATATGAAAAAGATTTGCTTTATTCTTGTAGCTGCGGCTATGTTTATCGCAGCGGATGCCAAGGCTCAGCTGGGCGTAGGCGTCGGTTACAATCTTCTAAACACAACAACTACCGTTGCCGATGAGTCGGAGGATGACTCACTCAATGGCTTCTATTTGGAGGCTACCTACGGCATTAACCTCTTGAATGAGAGATGGGGAACACTTGGCATCGAGCCAGGTATTCGCTACACCTTGGGCGCAGAGGCCGAGCAGGAGGAGATTCTTGGCGTCAAGACAAGCGCAAGCCTCACCGAGCACTACCTCGACATCCCCGTGCATGTTAAGTATGGCTACGAGGTTCTGCCCTCAAAGCTCAGCATACACGCCTTTGCAGGCCCCGTCTTCTCTGTAGGTCTTGCCTCAACCCTCAAGGCAACTGCTGGCGACACCACCGTGAAGACCAACAACTACGAGGATAGCGACTACGGCCGCTTCGACCTCAAGATTGGCCTTGGCGCGGGTGTGACCATCGCCGAGCGAGTTAATTTCAAGGTTGGTTACAACTTTGGCTTGCTCAACCGCTACACAGGCGAGCAGGTCGAGAGCTACAAATATAAGAGCCACACAGGCGTCTTCTATGTTGGCGCCGGCTTCAACTTCTAAGACGCCACCCTACTATAACACAACATCCGCATCTGTCTGATGCGGATGTTTTTGTTTGTTGATTTGCACAAATAATTTGTCAGATGTTATTTGGTCTTAGAAATTTTAATTAACTTTACATCAAATAACTCAAAATATAACTATGAAGAATCTGTATTATCTGTTGGTGGCGTTATGTCTATTCGTTCCAACACAGTTGTCTGCCCAGATGCAGCAACAGCAAACCATTGTTAAGACACACGCGCGTCAGCGTCTTGATGGAACAACATCAAAGTGCGAGTATGTATCCTCTGCCCTTGTTACGATTAAGGATGGAGCACAGCTTGTTAGTGATGAGCAAGGAGAGCTATTTTTCAATGTTGACGCTAAGTCGTGTTACTACATTAGTAGTGCTTATAAGCAGGGCTATCAGGTTACGGATATGAGCGTTTTGACTAATGGCCACTATTACTCAGGTAATGAGCCGTTGTTAATCTATATGCAAAATATAGCTGAGCTTGAAAGAGAGCGAGCAGATTACAAACGAGTTATCCGATCTCAATATCAGCATGAGATAAATAAAAGGCAGGATGTTATAGATAGTCTTCGTAGTAATAACTTAGCTACCCAAGAGGAGTTACAGGCTTTGCAGCAAGAGGTAGATAAAGCTTGGGAGGAGGCTGAAAATGTCGTTTCTGATATGACCGAGCGATACCTACTTATCGATTTCGACTATGCTACGGATATGCAAAAGAGGATAAGTACGCTTATTCTTAACGGAAGACTTGAAGAGGCTAAGCGAGAGATTAATCCTGAGAGTGTAGAGGAGAAGGTGCGCCAGGTTAAGATGGCTCAGATTGCGATTGATAATGCTCGTGATGACGCGGCTCGCCACTGTATGCATCTTGTTGATATTTACACTTTGGAGAATAAGCGTGACTCTGTTGCGCACTACTTGGATTTGCGAGCATCGCTCGATAGAACAAATATCGGATGGCAGATGGAGTACGGCGAATATCTAACGAAAGTTATTGCTGACTATCCAAGAGCGCATGAGTTCTATAATTCTACATTAAAATTATGTGACCAACTTTATGGTTATTGGCATGATAACACTGCGGAACTTTATAGTGCTTTGGGTGTCTTGTGTTATTATGAAGCAGATTATGCTTCGGGTATTGAGAATCATCAGAAATCATTGTCTATTAGAGAGACTCTATGGGGGGCTGAACATTATAAAGTTGCTGAGTGTTGGAATAATTTAACTGCTATATATACCTCTCTGGGAGAATACACTAAAGCAAAGGATTGTGCGGAAAAGGCCATAGCGATTCAGATACACACTCTTGGTGATAGTGCAGATTTAGCGCTGTCGTATAATAACATAGGTTTGATTTGCCAAAAACAGGGAGATTATGAGAAATGTTTAGTATATTTAAATAAGGCAATAGCAATTCAAGAGTCTGTAAAAGGTTGTGAGAAATATGACTTGGCAACATCTTATTCTAATACTGCAACCACCTATGAATTAACCGGTGATTATGCTAGCGCATTGGTGTTTCATTTGAAGGCACTTGAAATTAGAAAGATGGTTTTGGGTGAGCTGCATCCTCATACAGCAATGTCACATACCAGTATTGGTGTCTCGTA
Source organism: Alistipes sp. (assembly GCA_045645705.1). Classification (GTDB taxonomy): domain Bacteria; phylum Bacteroidota; class Bacteroidia; order Bacteroidales; family Rikenellaceae; genus Alistipes. The sequence continues at coordinate 21,462 of JAZRJJ010000029.1, forward strand.
TTATCTCATGGGAGATTACATCAAAGCTCTTGATAATTTTTTGAGTGCAGTATCAATCCAGGAGAAAGTTTTGGGTACAGAGCACCCTAACACAGCTGCCACATACAACAACCTAGCAGTAGTATATCAAACAATAGGTGATTATGATAAAGTTTTAGAGTATTATCAAATATCTCTGGATGCGAGCATAAAAGTATATGGTATATACCATGCTGATACAGCTACGATATATCATAATATTGGATATATGCACTATTTTAATTCTAATATTGAAGCAGCGAAAGAGTACTTGAATAAAGCGTTGGATATTAGATTAAAAGTATGGGGCGAGAATCACCCTGATGTATCAAGTTCATATCAAGTTATCGGTCATGTGCATGGTGCTTGCAACGAGTATGAAGCGGCATTGGAAAATTATATTAAGGCTGTTAATATTGAAAATTATTTCCATGGTGAGGAACATACGAATATTGCTACGTTATATAATAGCATAGGTATGGTATATAAGGGTATGAAACAATATGACAAGGCTTTTGAGTATTTATTGCGTGCATTGCAAATTGAGGAGAAAGTTTTGGGTGTTAATCATCCATTAACAGCTCAATCTTATGATAATATCGGAGCTATCTATGTAGATACCGGTGATTATGTAAAGGCCTTAGAATATTCACAAAAAGCGTTGGACATTCGACACGCTATATTTGGTCCTGAACATGACGCTATAGCATCATCTTATAATAATATCGGAGCGATATATTCTGAAATGGGTGATAACGAAAAAGCTTTGGAATGCTATCTGAAGGCATGTCAAATTTTGGAGCAAAAAGTGGGTTGTTACAATAATCAAACTGCAACTGTATATTTTAATATATCTGCAGTATATTATGAGATGGAGAATTATTCTAAAGCATTAGAGTACTTAACTAAGGCAGAAGCAGCATTTACGAAGATTTACGGAGAGGAGAGTGAGATAGTGGAGCAGACGCGAGCAGGAATACAGGATGTTAAGAGTAGATTATAAAGCATAAAATTATGGGATACAAATACTTTGCCTTTATAAGCTATAATAGTGCGGATCTGAAGTGGGGAAGGAGACTACAACGAAAGTTGGAACACTACAAGATGCCGGCAACACTATGTAGTGAACACGGGTGGGATAGGTATCCCATAAAACCTGTATTCTTTGCACCTACAGATATTCAGCCTAACGACCTCAATGAAGAGTTGAAGGGTCGCTTGCGAGACTCTAAAAATTTGATTGTTATATGTTCGCCAAATTCTGCAAAGTCGAAGTGGGTAGCAGCGGAGATCGAGTATTTTTACTCGCTGGGGCGTGCTAAAGATATCCATTTTTTCATTGTCGAAGGCACTCCTAATAGTGAGAATCCCTGTGACGAGTGCTATAACCCAATAATCAAGAGCTTGGGGCTTGGCGATGTGTTGGGTGCGAATATAAATGAACGCAACTATAGTCTACCATATCTAAATCGTGAGCGTGCCTATGTTCAACTTGTGACAAAACTGCTGGGCGTCGAATTCGATACGATATGGCAGAGGCATAAGCGTTATATAGCTGAACGATGGATGGTTGCTATTAGTTTGGCTGCTATTGTTGTGATAACGATTGTTGGTGTTTGGAATGCTAGCAGAAGTATCGATATTTCGGTATCGCTAACGGAGAATACGCATCCTAATGCTAACCTCCCGCAGCTTAGTGATGCAGAGATAACGCTTACGGCAGAAGATTATGTTCGTAGTGCGCGTGTTACTTCGATTGAAGATACCATCGTATTTACAAATGTGCCTCGCTCGCTTATAGGCAAGAGTGTGAGATTCGATTTTGTGGACTTCCCAGACTCTCCTAATAGCAAGAACTACCACCCTGAAAGCATCGAGGTGGCCTTAGCAAAGGATAATGTCATTGCCATAAGCCGTGATACTATTAAGTATGGCACGCTCCGAGCTCAGATTATGGATAAATCATACAATCCTTTGCCTAATAGAAAGATCGAAGTTGCTGGTATTACAGCAATCTCAGATGTCAATGGGAATATAGATATTCAGATTCCCTATAGCCGCCAATGTAAGGGATATGTTGTAGAGGGTGATACACTCTACAATGTTGGTCTGTGTTCGAGGTTTGCGATAATACTTGATCGTAATAACTAAAACTGGTGGTGCAAAACTCAGAACTCCGAATGAGGAATACATCAAGTATCCCCATCCGGAGTTCTGAGTTTGATGCCGCAGATTGCGGCTTATCACAAGAAATTAGTTCATTGCCTGCTGGATAGCTACTGCAATAGCCACAGTTGCACCTACCATTGGGTTGTTACCCATACAGAGGAAGCCCATCATCTCAACATGTGCTGGAACTGATGAAGATCTTGCAAACTGTGCGTCAGAGTGCATACGACCCATAGTCGGAACTTTCAGCCGATACTATTTTAGCACCCTACGTTTACCTGTTTTAGGACACCAATCCCATTTCTTGCCGAAACCATTATACTCCTCTTCTGTAATGGATTCAAGCATGTTCCATATACCAAATGAGGGAATACCCCAAGCCTCACGACTCTCTTTGCTAACAGCGACTTCTTTTAGATTGTCTATTCGCTTGATGTATCTTCGACCTTTATTATCCTCTCGAACGACCGCATCTGCCTCGTAATTTGCGAAGTATTTCATCGATTTACAATTGAAGAGCATTCATTAACTGGGAATAGATTCTCGTAACCTCATCAAGTGTATTGTGAGAGATATTGTAGTAACCCGTTATAAGTTCGTATGGTTTATGCTTATTCTCTTGAGACAAATAAGGTTGTATATCACTAAGGAAGCTATCTATTATTGACGATTCCTTGCCACAAGCCTCTGCTAACTTGTATAATTCCGATGGCTGGAATGACGCATAATCTTTATTTCCCAATAGCATTAAGCAATTATACGATTTCTTACTGCCATCGGGTGTAAAATCTATGCGAAGATCTGATGTGCCAAGATGAAATCCAAAACCTATTTCTATAAGTTTATCTACAACATTTCTTAACGACTCCTTATCGTTGTCGCTTATCCATTCCTCTATATCGTTATAGGCTCGGCGTTTTACAATCTCACCCTTAGCTACTAATGCCTCCTTATTTTGAGGGATTACATCTCCACCTACAAGTTCCGCAACCTGCATAAGATAGTCCAATGCGACCTCTGGTTTAATCTTAAAGAATTCTCTTTTGGGGTTAATCCGATTGTCAACAAGCAATGAAAGCGAGGCATGCAAAAATCTCTCAACCTTCTTGTATTCATGAGTCTGATAGATCGCATACCACTCGAAAGGTGTGGGAACGCCAGTGGTATGAAGTTCTTTCATTCTTTTCTCTACTGTGCCTGATGTAATACCGATTTTTACGATATCTTCTTTAAAACTTTGGTTGGTGAGAATATAAACAAAACCTGCATCTTCCATAGTTTAGATATTTTAGTTAATTACAAAGTTAACAAATTTATTTGTAACTATCCCAATATAAAACCAAAAAAGGAGCAAACCCGAAGGCCTGCTCCTTTCAATATATTCTAAACCAATCAGTTGATTAGTTCATTGCCTGCTGGATAGCTACTGCAATAGCAACAGTTGCACCTACCATTGGGTTGTTACCCATACCGAGGAAGCCCATCATCTCAACGTGTGCTGGAACTGATGAAGAACCTGCAAACT
>JAZRJJ010000030.1:0-11971 GCA_045645705.1 Alistipes sp.
GAGCAGATAGATACACCTGCCTTACCTACGTCACCAACTACACGTGGGTGGTCAGCGTCGTAGCCACGGTGTGTAGCAAGGTCGAACGCTACAGAAAGACCCTTCTGACCTGCTGCGAGGTTACGGCGATAGAATGCGTTAGACTCCTCAGCTGTAGAGAAACCTGCATACTGACGGATAGTCCAGGGACGCATTACATACATTGTTGAATAGGGACCGCGAAGGAAGGGTGCGATACCTGCTGCATAGTTCAAGTGCTCCATGCCCTCGAGGTCGGCAGCCGTGTAGTTCTCCTTTACAGGAATACGCTCGGCAGTCAACCAATCCTCCTTGGGAGCCTTAGTAGCGGCGCAGCACTCAGCGGCTGCAGCCTTATATTCTAGATCTGAAAATTTTGCTCTCATAGCTGTAATTGATTAGATGCCCAACTTGTTTAAGTAGTCCTTCAAAGTCTCGAGGACGTTGCTCTTGACGTTGATGAAGTTGTTGATGCCCTGAGCCTCAAGCTCTGCTGCGCATGCGGGTGCACCTGCAACAACGAGGATAGCCTTGTCGCCGAGAAGCTCCTTAACGCGTGGTGCAACAGTTGCGTAGTCATCGTCAGATGCACATACAACAACGATCTCTGCCTTAGATGCCAACGCTGCCTCAACACCCTCCTCAACGCTCTTGAAGAATGTGTTATCCTCAACGCGGATACCTGCACAAGCGAAGAAGTTACATGAGAACTGTGCGCGTGCACGAGCCATACCGAGAGTACCGCAAGTAAGCATGAACGCCTTAGGAGTCTTGCCTGAACGGTCAACCTTCATACGCATAGCCTCGAATGCCATAGCACCACGGTAAGGTACGAGAACGTTCTCCTCGGTAGCCTTGCGTGTAACCTTGCACTCGCAGATCTCCTTGTCTGCAACCTCGGTGAAGTTAGGATACTGGTTAGCGCCGAGCAAGATGAGACGACGTGTAGCGATGCTCTTGTCCTTAGCCTCTGCTGAAGCCTTAACGCGAGCTACTACGAAGCCCTCTTTGAATGCTGCGATGTAACCGCCCTTCTCCTCGATCTCGCGGAACAATGCCCAAGCCTCGTTTGCGATGCTTGTTGTGAGCGACTCGATGTAGTATGAACCACCTGCAGGGTCGATAACCTGATCGAAGTGTGACTCCTTCTTCAAGAGGAGCTGTGCGTTGCGAGCGATACGCTTTGAGAACTCAGTGGGAGCCTCGAAGCAGTAATCAAATGGCAATACCTCGAGAGAGTGTACGCCAGCGATAGCTGCACTCATAGCCTCGGTAGTACCACGCAACATGTTTACATAAGGATCGTAAACAGTCTGGTTCCATGTAGATGTCACAGCGTGTGCAACCATCTTCATAGAGCAGTCCTTAGCGGGGTTGTAAGCCTTCACGATGTTAGCCCAGAGCATACGTGCTGCACGGAACTTAGCCATCTCGAGGAAGTAGTTAGATGTAACTGCGAATGTGAAGCGAATCTTGCGAGCTACCTCGTCGATAGTGAGACCCTTCTCCATAAGCTTCACGAGGTACTCGTGAGCAGCAGAGAGTGTGAATGCGAGCTCCTCAACGATAGTAGAACCAGCGTTAGAGAATGTAGCACCCGATACGTTTACTACCTTCACACGCTTGTACTCTGCAGTTGCCTTTACGAGCTCAGCGATAACGTCGAAGCAGTTACGCTCGTTCTCCTTGCAGCCGCAAGTGCCCTTTACAGAGAGGCTCTTGATAATGGGGTCGATGCAGAAGTTGATGCGCAACTCATCCTTAGGCTCGTTAGCATACTTTGCAAGCACCTTGTTTGCAAGAGCTGCCAAAGCCTCAGCCTCGCCACCGCAGAATGTGAGCTCAATAGCTGTAGGAACGATGTCCTTGAGCAAAGCGTCGATGTCTGCCTCGCAAGCGCATGACTCGCAGAAGCAGAAACCGAGTGAGTCAACACCCGAGTTAAGAAGTTTGAGAGCCTCCTCGTTAGCCTCCTTAGCGCACTTCACAGAGATAGTCTGGTGTACGCGCCATGTGTTGTCCTTAGAGACGCCACGTACGAAGGGGAACTCACCAGCCTCCACACCGAGATAGTTTACCTCTGCGAGGTTCTCAGCGCGGTAGTAGGGACGTACATTGAATCCCTCGCCGGTCTTCCATACCAATTTGCGCTCATAATCAGCGCCCTTAAGGTCAGTTGTGATAACGGCCTCCCACTGCTCAGTAGATACTGGTGGGAACTCCGCGAACAACTTTTCTTTGGTATTAGCCATAGTTGTTTTAGATTTAATTGTTTTTAAGTGTGTGATATTTAATATCTTATGTTTTTCTGCTTGGTGTTGTAGCATCCATAACTCGTATACGCGCGAGATATGAAAGGGTCTAAAACACAACAAAGTTACGAAATCTGCCCGCGAAAAGCAAATTTTTTAGAAGAAAAAGTTGCGCGCACACGCAACTAACTATTTACTGCATGAGAAAATACCCCTCGAGATATGCTTGCGCATTAGGAGTAGATAGCGCGATTGAAGGGGGCGATGGGTGAGGCAAAGCAGGAGTGTTGCAGCCCACTTTATGAGTTCTCCGATGTAGAGTCGTAGCATGGCGTTGTTGAGCTCTGCGCGGGTGCGCTGGCTGATGCCCGTATTGGTGGCAAGGCGTATGAAATAGTCACGCGAAAGTTTCTCTTCGGGGAGGATGTGATACATCACGGCGCGAGGTGCGTAATAGACTCTGTATCCGTGCTTTGCGATGCGCTCGAAGAGGTCGCTCTCCTCGCCTCCCAGGAGGCGCTTGCCGGTGCGACCGAGCGTGGTGTTGAACATGCCGATACTGTCGAAAAGTCTGCGGCGCATGGCCATATTTCCGCCGCCAGGTATGCGACCCGAGGGGAAGAGTCTGACTCTGTCGCCGAAGCTCATGGGGTTGGCTATTGGGCGCTCGGTGTAGTGCGACATCCAGCGTGGGCGGCCAGTGGGGTATTCGGCAATAATTTCGCCTCCCGCAGCCATCGCGTCGGGGTGCTGGTCGAAGAGGTCGATGTAGGCTGTGATGAAATCCGCGACGATGCGCTCATCGTCGTCAATAAAGGCTACGATATCTCCACGGCTCGCCTTGATGCCCGCATTTCGGGCGTGCGATAAGCCCTGATTTTCCTCGAAGAGATATCTGATATTCAGTGAGCTATGCTCCGCGATGAAGGCCTCAATACGCTCTCGGGTGTTATCCTTGGAGTTGTTGTCCACAACGATGCACTCCCACATCTCGGCTTTGGTACTCTGCATGGCGACAGAGCCCAGCGTAACCATGAGTTGCTCGGCACGATTATAGGTCGCTATGACAAGTGTTAGACGAATCATAGGGCAAATATAAGAATTATTTTTCATATCTTTGCACCCATGAAGTACGATATTGTCATATTCGATTTGGATGGCACGCTGCTCAACACCATAGGTGACCTCGCAGCGTCGGTAGATTATGTTATGCGTTCGCGCAACCTGCCCGAGCACACCGATGCGGAGTACCGCCAGATGGTGGGTGGTGGCATCAAACGCCTCGTGGAGCGCGCACTACCCGCTCAATTGGCTGCTGATGAGGCCTATGTTGAGGAGTGTGTTGCGCAGTTCCGCCGCTACTATGTCGACAACATTGACCGCCATACGGTGCCCTACGAGGGTATGTATGACCTCTTGCACCGCCTCCGCAGGGAGGGTGTACAGGTGGCAGTGGCGTCGAACAAGTTTCAGCATGGCACCGACCGCCTTGTCGCCAAGTTTTTTGGCGATGTAGACTTCGTGGCTATCGAGGGTAACCGCGAGGGTGCACCCCTCAAGCCCGACCCACAAATCGTAAACAACATCCTTCAAAAGGCGGGTGTGGAGCACGGCAGAGCCATCATGATTGGTGACTCGGGAATCGATATTCGCACAGCTGCGGCTGCGGGCATCGACGCCATAGGTGTGGCGTGGGGCTTCCGCTTTGCCCAGGAGCTCTACGAGGCTGGTGCAGAGCGAGTTGTGACCACCGTGGCGGAACTCGAAAGAGAGCTCTTCGCATAGCACATTAGACTCGGCAATAGCGCTGCACGCACTCGGCCGTAATGCGCTCATCGCTAAGTATTATCAATCGCTCTACAACGTTGTGTAGCTCGCGTATGTTTCCCGTCCATGTGCACTGCGAGAGCAGCTGCACGGCATCGTTGTCTATCCCCTTAACGCCTATCTCATGGCGTGTGCATATCTCGGTTATGAAGTGGTCGACAAGAAGGCCTATGTCGCCTCTGCGCTCGCGCAGTGGGGGTACATCAATCTCGATGACGCTCAAGCGGTGGTAGAGGTCCTCGCGAAAGTGCCCGAGGCGTATCTCGTTGCGTATATCCTTGTTCGTAGCCGCCACAACGCGCACATCGACGGCTATATCCCTGTCGCCTCCCACGCGCGTGACTTTGTTCTCCTGTAGCGCGCGCAGTACCTTGGCTTGTGCCGAAAGGGACATGTCGCCAATCTCATCCATGAAGAGCGTGCCTCCGTCTGCCAGTTCGAACTTACCCTTGCGCTGTTTCACGGCCGATGTGAACGAGCCCTTCTCGTGGCCAAAGAGCTCACTCTCAATAAGCTCCGAAGGTATCGCTGCGCAGTTTACCTCCACGAAGGGTGCTGTAGCACGGTTGCTCTTCAGGTGCAGCCATCGTGCTACCAACTCCTTGCCCGTGCCATTTTCGCCCAGCACCAGTACCCTTGCATCCGAAGGTGCAACGCGCCGTATCATGTTACGCACATGCTCAATCTCTGCCGACTCGCCGATGATGGGTTGTGTGGCACAGTTAATGCCCTTGGCGTTACTGCGTGCGTTACGCCTCTGCGGCGGCGTTATCGTCTCCTCGTCGACAGCCGTAAGCCCACGCAGCGTATCCAAAAGGCGGTTCATGTCGAACGGTGGAGTGAGGTAGTCGATGGCTCCATGGCGCAGGGCTGCCACGGCGGACTCTATATCAGGCGTTCGCGTGACGACTATGGTGGGCAGTCCCATCTCCTCGGATGAAAATTCGCCGTCGACGATTGCGGCATCGAAGTGTCCCGAATTGCATAGTTCGGTGGCTCGGGGAAGGTTCTCTGCCTCGGTGGTGGCAATGTTCTCGAAGTTGAGACGCTCACGCAGCGAATTGAGCATGCTTTTGGAGTGAGAAAGGAGTAAAATTTTTGTCATAGTTTGTTTTTATGAATAATTTGCATTTACTTTGTAGAATTAAATTGCGATTAAAGATGCTGTCTTTCGACCTATTGTGCAATAGTCCACTCGGAAGATGACCCGAAAAGGTGGTAAAGTCGAACTAAATCTACGATTTAATGGCAGCATAAAGTCAAGTTTTAATACCGATAGCAATGAGAAAAAACTATAATTTCACGCGCCGCAAGCTCTATCTCCCAGAGTATGGACGCCACATCCACGAGATGGTAGATTCGTTGCTCGAGATTGAGGATAGACACGAGCGTACACGACAGGCTAAGGCCGTGATTGCCGTGATGGGAAACCTAAACCCCATGCTCCGCGATACGGAGGATTTCAAACATAAGCTCTGGGACCACCTGTTCATAATGTCAGATTTTAGGTTGGATGTCGACTCGCCATACCCACAACCTTCACGCCAAGACCTCACTCTCATGCCCCAAAAATTGCGCTACCCACAGTCGCGCATAGCACTTAAACACTATGGCAAGTACCTGCAGCAGTTTGTTGAGAAGGTGGCAAAGGAGTCGAATGGCGCGCGTACAACACACGAAATGGTAAACATCGCGCGTTATATGCGTACGAAGGGTTATGAATTTAACAACGAGCATCCCAACAACGAGGCCATCATACGCGATATACGAGCTATGGCGGGGGATGAGGTGCAGATGGACCTCTCGGCAATCGTGCATATGCGCAGCGAGTATCGCCCCAGTGCCCAGCAGCGTAATCAGCGTCGTAAGACTCAGGTGCAGAAACATCACAGTGGTCGCAAGGCGGCCAAGAGCGCTCGTCCACAGCAGCGACATAACCAGCATAAGTAGGGGCTGTGTGACATGATTTTGAACCCCAAGGATATAAATAAATATAGCAGTAAATAAAAATGAAGAAATTGCTTTTTGCCATCACTGCGATGGCCATCATACTAAGCTCATGTAGCAAGGAGCCTGTTGCCAACACAACAATCGAGGGTCGCTTCGTGGCGAGTGGCGCAGACTCGGTATTCCTTGAGCGTATATCTGACAAGTTCGATATGGCGGAGCCTATGGGTGCTGTAGCCATTAAGGAGGATGGCTCGTTTGGCTTCGACCTCACCATTGCAGAGGAGGAGTCGCCACGCTTCTATCGCCTTACGTTTGGCGAGAGCAGCCGCCCTGTGACGCTTGTCGTAGCGCCTGGCGATGAGATTAAGCTCGAGTCTGCAGGCGATATCTTTGTCAACTACTCGGTTGAGGGCTCGGAGGAGTCTGCGCTTATTGCGAGCTTCTCTCACGAATACTTTACTGCCGTTGATGAGCTTGCAAACATCGCAGAGAATCAGCTTGTTGCATCAGGTAGCAACCAAAAGTTGGAGCGCCGTGCATATGACCTTGCACGCGAGGCTATGCTTACGCAGATGCGCTTCGTGGGCTCGAATCAGGAGAGCCTCGCAGCAATCTACGCTCTTCGCCACCATGTTGCAGAGCAGTATATCCCCCAGCTTGACGGTCAGGGCATCAGCATTGTGCACTACCGCTCGGTGCTTGAGGGTATCAAGTCGAAGTATCCAACATCGCCATATATTGCAGTTTTGGAGCGTAACATCGCTGAGAGCGAGGCCTTTGCCCGTGTCTTGGGCGATGTAAAAGAGGTGTCGTATCCCGACTTGGAACTCACCGACATATATGGCAAGAAACACACCCTCTCGGCTTATGACGGCAAGGTTGTGTTGCTCTACTTCTGGTCGGCTCTTAACCCCAAGAGCAACAATCTCAATGCAGACCTTAAGGCCCTCTATGAGGAGTATCACGACAAGGGCTTTGAGATTTATCAGGTGTCGGTAGATAGCGACAAGGAGAGTTGGATTGCGGCCATCAGCGAGCAGAATATGCCATGGCCATCGCTCTACACGGCTGGTGATGTGCGCGTTGTTGACCTCTACAATGTGGAGAAAATCCCCACAACATATATCATCGACCGCAATGGTGACATCAAGGCTGTGGAGGAGAATATCGCAGACATCAAGCGCGAGGTTAAGCGACTCATTTAGAGCATAGAATGATATATTTCGTTTCGGATATACACCTCGGATGCAACGACGCCGAGCAGTCGAAGCGTGCAGAACAGGCCTTCTGCCGCTGGCTCGATATGGTTGCTGCGGATGCTGAGGCCATATACCTGCTTGGCGACATTTTCGACTTCTGGTTTGAGTATCACAAGGTTGCGCCACAGGGATTCGTAAGGGTTCTGGGACGCCTGGCGGAGTTGTCGGATAGGGGAGTGGAGATTGTCTTCTACCCTGGAAATCACGATATGTGGTGCCTCGACTACCTCAGGCGCGAGTGTGGCATGCGCATAGAGCATATGCCCAACATCGAGGAGGTGTGTGGTCGTAAACTGCACCTTGCCCATGGTGACAATATGAACATCAAGGGGCAGACGATGCTTAAGGTTATGAACGCCCTGTTCCGCTCGAGGGTGGCGCGCTTTCTGTTCCGATGGCTCGTGCATCCCGATATTGCGGCATACCTGGGCGGAATGTTTAGCGGCAAATCGCGTAAGTCGCATGGTAACATCGAGTTGCCAGTAAGCGTATTGGATTTCCTTGTCGAGTATGCCGAGGAGCATCACGCCTCGCATGATGATGTTGATGCCTACATCTTCGGACATCTGCACATCCCGCATCGTAGGGCGGTGGATGGTTTCGGGGTACTCTTCCTAAGCGACTGGTCGCGCACGGAGGCAACATACGCTGCAATGGATAGTAATGGTATAGAACTAAAGAACTTCAAAATAGATGAGACAATATCTTGACCTACTCGATAAAATCTGCCGCGAAGGTGTCGTGCGCGATGACCGCACAGGCACAGGCACAAAGGGCATCTTCGGCTATCAGATGCGCTTCAACCTCAGCGAGGGTTTTCCCTTGCTCACCACGAAACGCGTATTTTTGAAGGGCGTAATCCACGAGTTGCTCTGGTTCTTGAAGGGCGACACCAACATCAAGTACCTCGTAGACAACGGTGTACACATCTGGGACAGTGATGCCTTCCGCTACTATAATGAGCTGTGTGTCAAGCATGGCGTGCTCCCCGTGGATATGGATACCTTCCTTGGTGCTTTGGGCGTTGAGTCACCCATCGAGGGCTATAAATTCGGTGATTTGAACCATGTCTACGGCTACCAATGGCGTAGTTGGCCAAAGGCTAATGGCGAGACCATCGACCAGATTAAGGAGGTCATCGAGACCATTAAGAAGAACCCTTCGTCGCGCCGTATGATTGTCTCGGCATGGAATGTTGCCGATGTGGGAAGCATGGCGTTGCCTCCATGTCACACTATGTTCCAGTTCTTTGTGGCCGAGGGTAAGCTCTCGTGCCAGTTGTACCAGCGCAGTGGCGATGTCTTTCTCGGCGTGCCTTTCAACATCGCGTCGTATGCCCTTATGACGATGATGATAGCCAAGGAGTGTGGCCTTGAGGCTGGTGAGTTTATCCATACGCTTGGCGATGCGCACCTCTATCTCAACCACCTCGACCAGGCGGCCGAGCAGCTTTCGCGCGATACACGCACTCTGCCCCGCATGATTCTTGCGGACAAGGACTCAATTTTCGACTATACATACGATGACTTTACGCTCGAGGGATACGACCCTCACCCCGCGATTAAGGCACCGTTGTCATTCTAATAATTACATTTATTATGGTAAGCATCATCGTTGCCATCGCGCAGAATGGCACTATCGGAGATAAGAACTCACTATTGTGGCATATCAAAGAGGATATGCGATTCTTCCGTACTACGACCTCGGGACACCCCGTGATTATGGGACGCAAGACCTTCGAGTCGCTCGGCTCGAAGCCCCTCCCCAAGCGCACAAACATCGTTATCACACGCGCAGACCGCGAGTTTGAGGGTGCACTTACGGCTCACTCGTTGGAGGAGGCTATTCGCATGGCTGGCGCGGATGAGGAGATTTTTATTATGGGTGGCGCGCAGATATACCGCGAGGCGTTGTCTGTGGCGGATAGAATGTATATCCCGCATCTTGAGCGTGACTATGAGGGCGATACCTCGTTACCCGAGATTGACTACTCGCAGTGGAAGCTTATGGATGTGGTACGCCATGAGCGCGGAGAGGAGTATGAGTCGCCTTTTGAGTTTAGAACTTACGATAGAGCGTAATCTTATATATTAAATAGACAGCCGACTGCGAGGTCGGCTGTTTTCGTTCTGCTCTGTAAAGTCAAAAAAAACAGACAACCTCTTCAGAGTTGTCTGTGAGAAATAAGTCGGGATACCGGGATTCGAACCCGGGGCCTCCAACTCCCGAAGCTGGCGCGCTAACCGGACTGCGCTACATCCCGAATGGCATATGTGTGGTTGCCAACGCATGGTCAACCCTATGGTATGAAAAAAGGTCGTATTGCTACGACCTTCATCATTGTCGGGATACCAGGATTCGAACCTGGGACCCCCTGCTCCCAAAGCAGGTGCGCTAACCGGACTGCGCTACATCCCGTAATTTTTTCGACGTGCAAAGATATGGTGAAAAATTTAATGTACCAAATATTTTTGCACTTTTTTTTGCTGCGGAATCAAATAATTAAGCCGAGGAGATTTTTCCCCTCGGCTAATTCGTTGTTGTATAGTTGGTTATAACATTGCTATAAGTTCCTCGTTTGTGTAGGCATCTGCGCCATAGCAAAGCTTGAGGTAGGCGAGTCCCGATGCGTAGTCCTCCTCGGTGAACGAATCTGTCGCCTCCTTCGCCACCACAACATCGTAGCCAAGGCAATATGCATCCGCCGATGTGTGGCGTACGCACATATGTGTGTGAAGGCCTGTCATTACTACAGTCTCAACGCCGAGCTCCTTGAGAAGAATATCGAGGTCGGTCTGGAAGAATCCACTATAACGGCGCTTGGGTACTACATAGTCGCTCTCCGACAATCCCAACTCTGGAATCACATCGGCACCTGGAGTGCCAGCGATGGCGTGGTCGCCCCAGATGATAAGCTCGCGGTCGATGCCCTTGCGGTGTGCATCGTTACAGAAGATTACTGGTACGCCCGCCTTGCGTGCTGCATCGAGTAGCTGTGCTGTTGCGGGCACAATAGCCTTACCGCGTTCGCAGGTAAGGGCTCCATAAACAAAGTCATTGAGCATGTCAACAACCAAGATTGCTGGTTTGTTTAGCTTTTTCATTGCTGCGAAATATGTGTATAAAGTTATATGTGGCTACCAATTGGGTAAAACTAATTCAAAGGTATGAACTTTTTTTGAATAATCAAAATTTTAGACCCCAAATTATTTGCTTTTTGTTTATCAGCCCTTTCTCAGCGCGGCATTATCGGTTTTGTGGTATAGTTTTTATCTATCGTGCGATAGAAAAATCCGATTTGACATAACGCCAATTTGTGCTATCTTTGCGGCGATAAAACTAAATAAAGCGAATAAATAATAATGTTATGAATAGCTGTAACTATGCAAATATGAGCGTTAGCTCCATTGTTAACGAAAACTTTAGCGCTGCGCGAGTCTTTAAATATTTCGGCATCGACTTCTGCTGCGGAGGCAGTGCACTGCTCGCCGATGCTTGTCGTATTGCTGGCGCTGACATCGAAAAGGTGTGCGAGGCACTCGCGGCGAATAGGGATGTAAGAGGTGGCGCAATCCCCTTTACCTCGTGGCCTACCGACCTGCTCATAGATTATGTCCTCAAAATACATCATCGCGGTATCCGCACTAAGGGCCCCCGACTTCTTGCCGACATCAAGAATATCGCCGAGGTACATGGCGCCGCACACCCCGAACTCAACCAACTTGTAAAGCTCTTCGCTGCTTCGCTCGAGGATTTGGAGAGTCATCTTCAAAAGGAGGAGCAGGTACTCTTTCCCTATTGCCTGAATCTCTTCGAGGCCTCAATGCGTAAGGAGAGGGTGGAGAAGATGCACTGCGGCACGGTGGCAAATCCTATTCGCGTTATGCACAGCGAACATAGCGACGAGGGTACACGCTACAAATACATTCGCAATTTGATGAATGGTTTCGCCGCGCCAGATGATGCTTGCGCGAGTTATAAGCTGATGCTCGAGGAGCTTGAGCAGTTCATGGATGGACTTTTTGAGCATATCCACATTGAGAACAATATACTCTTTCCGCGCTTTCTACACCTCGAAAAAAAGGTCGTAAAAATGTAGCCTTTATCCATACCTATATTTATATAATAGGGCATGGTTTAGTGTGCTAAAAAAAAGTTATACACGTAAGTTGCTGATATAATGTACGGTAGCTTATTGGTGTGTAAAAATATTAAAAAAAGTTTGATAAAAAGTTTGGAAAATAGGAAATAAGCGGTATCTTTGTACCCGCAATCAGGGAAACAGGCTGTTTAGCTGGTTGCAGCGGAGGTTCTTGAAAAAAAAGTTTTAAAAAAGTTCGCCAAAAATTTGGTGGTTTAAAATTTTTGCTTTACCTTTGCACCACTTTGCGCTCCGAAAATTTGGAGTGTGAAAGATTAAGAAAATGGTTCTTTGATTTACTGGTTTTCTATATTGAGAGAAAAGTGTAGTATTTATCTGTCAATTTCCTTTAAGGAAAAATTGAAACAGTCAGGACTCTAACAATACATTATAATTTTTTACAATGGAGAGTTTGATCCTGGCTCAGGATGAACGCTAGCGGCAGGCCTAACACATGCAAGTCGAGGGGCAGCGGGAAAGTAGCTTGCTACTTTTGCCGGCGACCGGCGCACGGGTGCGTAACG
>JAZRJJ010000031.1:0-34497 GCA_045645705.1 Alistipes sp.
ATACAATAGGCAGCTAAAACGAATGTTTAAGGCAGCGGGTTTGGATAGGAAGGTAGTAACTTATAATTCCTATAACCAGATGGAAACAAGACCATTGTATGAGATTGCAATAAGTAAATTCGCCAGAAGTAACTTCGTAGACACGATGGTTGGGAATGGAGTCCCAGACAATATAACTGGAACGATGTCAGGGCATATCTCTGGTAGTAGAGCATTTCATCGCTACCATAATCGCCAAAAGTCACAGCAACAAAACGCAGCTATCTCAATGCTCGACTAATGATGAAAAGCACCTCAACGGGTGCTTTTTTTGTTTGTATATGATATTAAAAGTGAAACTTTCGAGAAATTTGATTAACTTCGCTCGAAGATACTAATTCTATTGCTATATGAAGAAGATTAAACTATCAACTAAGGAGGTAGAGCATCTATCTAATGCTTCAAGCTATACTTTTCCTAAGTATACCTCCCAAATTATTAACTGGGCTAACCAAAATGCGCAAGGCACAAGAGCAAAGGTTGTAGGATAAATGTCAGAACTTATCCAAGAGTTTGATGGTCAAACATTAGCTGAGTGGATTGATTGGTACAACGAACGGATGCCTGAGGCTATTGACAATGCAACAGAGAAAATATATGATATGGTTGATAAAATCCGTGATGCCGCTCCCCAGATTGACAAGGAAATGGTGCGAGAGTGGGTTAAGGATTTAGTTTATACTAAGACCTTTTGTGGACTTAAAGTTCAGCAAGCCGTCATTTCTCATATTGCTGGTTTGTTGGGAACAGATTGGAGGTTAGCAACCAAAGAAGAAGAGTCAAAGGGTATTGATGGATATATTGGCGATAAGCCGATTCAGGTAAAAGCATCAACATATAAAGTAGAAACATTCTTAGGTCAAACAATAGATGCGCCAATCGTGTACTACGAGAAGAAAAAGGATGGTTTGGTTATAGAATACGACCCTTCAAACTTTTAGAAAATGAAAAGTAAAAGAATTAAGAGTACCGAGATTTCAAAAGCCATTGGAATAAGACAAATTTCAATCCCCAAATATTCCAGTAGTGTAATTAACGATGCGAATAGATACTCAGGTGCTACTCGTGCTGAGAATGTATCTCAGGTATCTGAAACCATAAAAACTTTTAGAAAAGATAAAACCGTCCCAAATCATTCATTGGAAGAATGGGTGCGTTGGTATATAACAAAATACCCCAGAGCTATAACTAAGGCAACTAATGATGCTTGGCGCAAGTTTAAGGAGATAAGACGGGAATTGGCTAAGGTGACCAAAGATGATATTAAACGCTGGGAGGAGGATTTAATTATATACAAGACTTATGCTGGATTGATGATTCAAGATGCGATTATTAAGACTATTGCAAGTGAATTAAATGTTGAATCAAGACTAAGCACACCAGAGGAAGAAGGTCGTGGTATCGATGGCTACATTAATGACATACCAGTTCAGATAAAATCCATCACTTATCGTAATGAAGTTAGGAATGAACAATTTGCAGAAGAGATTGTGATTGTCTATTATTCAAAAGATGAAAGAAGTGCTGACATATCTTTTGAATACGACCCAGATAAGTTCAAGAAATAAGATAATGCCTATCTAAACGAATAGATAGGCATTTTTATTAGAATAGCATACCGCTCATCGGGGTATCAGGATTGAATGAAGTGTATATTGCTTCAAATAACACTGGCGAGTTGTGTTGTTGGTTAATAGAGTGTAGATAATTTAACTTTATATCTAACTCTTGCGCTGTCATAACACCGCAATTTAGATGCTCGTTTGTATACTTAAGAACACCTTTTGCCTTAGTCCTCTCCTCAACAAATTCAATATGCTTATCAAAACGAGCCTTGATGATTTTATTCATATCCTCAACGCTCATAGAGTTAATGTTGCCTTGGATAACTTGTAGCATATTTTCATCTATCTCATAACCAATACTATCTCTTCCTAATAGCATTGCAGCCTGAGTCGTTGTGCCAGTTCCCACAAATGGGTCTAAAACCACATCCCCTCGCTGAGAGTACATGTTGATTAGGCGATATGGGATTTCAAATGGATATGCTGCACTTCTATCTCTTGTCGTAGAATTTGCTATTCTTTGCTTTATGCCTTTCAAATCCCATAGGTCTGAAAACCATACATTACGTTCTTCCCAGAAATAAGAACTCTCTCGTCTGTCAGCTTTCTGCTCTGCATTTTTGTAATTTCGCTTAGAGCCTTTTCTGAATATGAGGATATACTCGTGTTCTAAAGTTATATATGCTCCACAAGGAAGCATTCCACTACCCATAAATTTATTGGGAGCATTGGTTTGCTTACGCCAAATGATGTTGGGGAGGTTTGTTAAACCAAGACTGGTACAATACTGAGTAATACGAGAATGGTTATTGTATAGTCTAAACTCTCCATCTATTGTTCTGGTAGCATCTCCGATATTTATACATATAAAACCACCATCCTTAACAACTCTATAACATTCCTTCCACACAGCGTCAAGCTCCTTGTGCATTAATTCAAATGCGAGCTCTGGTTGGTTGTTTTCGAAGGCTCTTTTAATCGCTGGGTTTTGAGATGACATAATATCATCCCACATCTCAATCATAGGATATGGCGGAGATGTAACCACTAAATCAACGCTACCATCCCTAAGTTGGGACATATTCTGTGCTTTTGAGATGTATATCGTATGTTGCGATTTCATAGTTATAAGTAAATTCTGGACAAAGATAATGATTTTTTTAATTCGTTACTAAAACTCCAAAACATTATAAACCTCTTCCAACTCCTCAGCTCGTAGTCCTAAGTATCTGCGGGTAATCATAGGACTGGCGTGGTTGAAAATCTCACTTAGCTTGATTAGAGCCATTTCGCTATGTTCACCAGCACTTTGAACAACCTTGCGACCAAATGTCTTGCGAAATGAGTGACTGCTTAAATGCTCGACTTTTACATTGTATTTAGCCTTGATGTTCTTCAAGTGGCGGTTAATCATTTGTGTAGTTATGACTTGACCTCGGTTGTTGAGGAAGCAATGCTCTGTCACATCCTCAACCCCTAATGCAAGGTAGCAGTCTTGAATATGAGACTGGAAACTATCGTTGATTTTGATTTCTCTGTGTTTACCAGTCTTTTTCTCAGTCAAAGAAAACTTCTGACCCGATAATAGCTGCTGCCAAGTTAAGGTTTTCAAATCTGAAATTCTTAAACCAAAGAAACAGCCACATCCAATCAATAGTGATAAGCGGTATTTCTTATCTTTATACAATCTGCGAACAAGACTAAGCATTGTGTCCCATTGAATGTAATCTGCTGTTGTGTTGCTGTATTTTATGCTCATAATCTCAAAATTTTAGGTTAGTGAAACACCCCCACTGAGTAACTTAATTTATGTATCTATATATCAAATACTTAGCAAAAGTGTTTCACTTTTACACAAGGTGGGACATTCTAAAAGACCTTCACAATCGACTCCCAGCGGAATGAACGCCACTGTCCAAGCTCACAATCAAACACCGCAGTCGTTGCATATTTCTCACGGCACTCACCACGACCATTGATATGGCGTTTAACCAGTGAAGGGTTTGTAGTGGCGAACATCTCTCTAAACTCACCATTCTTTTTCTGAAAAATGAAGTGTGCTACGCCTGAACGAAGTTTGCTCTTCAAATTCTCAATCACCATCGCCTTTGCTCCGGCAACAAGGAGATTTTGTGTACGCTCTGCAATAACTGCCATACGGATTGCGGTGCTATCTGTGATAACCAATGTATTTGTCATAGCTGTAAGATTTTTTGTTACACTAATAGTTTCTTCTATATTTGCTCGGATTCCAATTCCAGCCCATTAGACCATATAAACTCTCTACTGCGTGATAGTGACTTCTGCACCACATTACCTTGTGACCTTCATCGTTCCAGATTCCCCAGCCTGAGCCTGAACATCCGATATGATACTTTCTATCTGCCATAATTGTTTCTCTTTTGTTGATACAAAGATAATACAAATATATTATATATGCAATACTTTTGTATAACAAAACCAATAAAAAATGATTATTTTCTGCATTTTATATGTGGTTTTGTAATATTTTCGTATTTTTACAGCAAAATAGAGTTATATGGAAGTATTAGAAAAGACTTATTTGGAGGAACACGGCGAGCAAATGCTCGTTGAGGCTGGTATGAGCAAGGTGCAGTTGGCTTCAAAAATGGGTATTGCCCCCCAGAATATTAAGAAACTGTTTGCAACCAAGAATATCACAACTCTGTCTAAGGTGGCAGAGGTACTTAATGTATCACTGCAAGTCTTAATCTATGGTCATCAGGAGCAAACCTCAACAGATGTTCACGGATGTATATATATAAATGGTAAGCCTCATCTCATCACAAAGAAAGAGGAGATAGAAGAGTTACTACATTCGTTGTAGTCATTGTGTGTAGATTAGAGCAGACTTCTTACTTGCCTGATAATCTCATTCTCCTTTCGAGAGGCTTTGGACTTAACTTTTTCAAATAGTTTCATCTTATTGCTATGCCCATTTCTACTGGGAAATACTCCATCCACACGCATAAGTTGGTCAATATATTTGAGGTCATAGTTAAAGTGGTCTAATAAATATGCCATTGCCCATTCTATCCACCCCTCACATTTCGAGACATCTAATGGTTGTGCTGATACATTGAATACTCTATCAAATTGTTCACGGATAGGTGTATCAAGGGCGTTGAAGAAATCTTTGATACGATTATTCACTCCAAGTCGTTCTTTTATCTGTGCCACATTTTCGAGCCTAATTTCAAATCTTGCCTTACCATCAAAATAATCCATAATCTCATTGCGATTTGGTAGACTATCTACGAATTTGCGGCTATGTGATAGAAGCTCTTTATACTTGTTGTAAATAGTTATGTTCTCCTTGCCATATACAACATCTTTGGTGAAGGTTATACCTTTATGGTCATAGTGTGTCCACTTAAATCTTCGGTAATTAGCCACATTCTGATTCAGAGCATTCAGAACTTTATCTGTAAGCCTTAAATCGACATCTTTGGTAACATCGGCTTTTATTACCCACCCATTATTCAATACGCCATCAACATCAATAGTACATATACCTAACCTATTAAGATTTTCAAGACATTGGCGTATTGTATCTTTACTTATGAGTTCAGGGTATCGTTCAAGAAGAATCTTTGATGAGAATTCTATTTCAAGCGTTTGATGAATATAGTTAGTAGCTATATATACATCATAAGGAATAGATGGATTATACTTTGTATTATACCATCTTCCAATTTCTATATTCTTAGTTGCATTATTTGTAATATTAAAAGCAATTTTCTCTTCTAATAGATATTTATAATTGGTACGAATTTTAATAGTATCGCATTTGATTAACATTAAATTAAAGGATTAAACTTCATTATTTTTGAAAGGACAGATGGGTTAATGCTACTACTTTCGTGTTCACTACAGTGAGCATTTCCCTACCTTGATAGTAGAAATAACTATCTTGGGTTGATGACGATGACAGCTGCTATCTGTTGTCGTCATTTTTGTTTAGATAGTCATCCATTGATAAACTATCAGGCTTGTTTGGCACGGTCTGCCAGTAGCGCAACATTGATTGTTGGATGCGTCGTTTGTGTTCTTCTGACTTGGGCTTATTCTTTGCCGAGGTGCTGATTTTACTTTTTGTTTCATCGCCCAGCTGGCGATACTGTCGTTTGTAGTTTTTCATCTATGTATATTTTTTGTGAAGTTATTTTCACATAAATATTACTTAGGTAAGAAAAGAATGTAAAGTAAAAAAATAAAAAAATCACTGACCACCTAAAATTCTTATTTCAGACAGGTGTAAGGCTATCACACCTACCTCATTGACCATAAAAATAAGGCGGCTTACGGCTACAACAACTGCTATTACAAGGTGGTGGGGAGGGGTATAGTGAAATAAATATCGGACGAGAGTCTTTTTCTAAGGTGTTAAAAATTGCTGTTTTAGTTAATGTCTAAGAAAATATGATGCAAAAAAATGCTACGACCTCTTGACATTTATTAAGTGAAAGGGTAACTTGTAATAAATGTTAAACTAAAATGACGGATAGTATTTATGAAAAAGTCTACAATGATGCACTGGTTGCAGTAATCACAGATACCGTGTCAAAGGTATTTGATAAGAAATTTGAGGAGTTGAAGGAGAGTGTTGCAAGTCCATATGTGAATGGAATAAAGGGACTGGCGGCTTACTTAGGTATCGGAGAAACCTTAGCAAATAAACTTCACAAAGATAAGGCGATTAAGAGTTCTCGATTTTGAAGAGAGATATGGTTTCGCAAGAGCGATATAGATAAGTTTATGAGTAAGCATCAAGAATAAAATTGTATTATCGCAGAAATGTCTTTATCTTTGCTGGCGACACGATTTATCAACCTTAGGAGTGTAAGGATTTGCGATAATCAAGAGTGAAAGGGGCGTAAAAAAGGGCGTAAAAAAAGTAAATCCCCTCCACACTGCTGTGTAGAAGGGATTTTAGAGGTCTGAAGCGGATTCGAACCGCTGTAAATGGTTTTGCAGACCACTGGCTAAGCCACTCACCCATCAGACCATCTGATTTAGTTGTCTCCAACCGAGGTGCAAAGATAGCGCTTTTTTATGAATCTGCAAATTTTTTCAAAGAAATTATCTCTAAAATTATAATTTACCCCAAGATTTGCTCTTAATATTTAGTACAGAGGAGTTAATCCAAATGGCGAAGTGCCCACTAAACAAAAAACCAAATCTTTGATTAGAAGGCTGCAGATGTGGCCTCGATAAAGATATTGCCCCGGATGGGACATACTTGGCGTATTTCCCATTCGGGGCAATGATTGAGAGGTCGCAGATGCGGCCTTATAATCGAAGATTACTTGTTGTAAGCCTTCATCACTGAGATAAGATCAAGCACCTTGTTTGAGTAACCCCACTCGTTGTCGTACCATGAAACAACCTTCATGAATGTCTCGTTGATAGCGATACCTGCAGTAGCGTCGAAGATTGAAGTGCGTGCGTCACCAAGGAAGTCTGAAGATACAACAGCCTCGTCAGTGTAGCCAAGGATACCCTTGAACTCGCCCTCAGATGCCTTCTTCATTGCTGCACATACCTCCTCGTAAGTAGCGGGCTTCTCGAGGTTTACAGTGAGGTCAACAACAGATACGTCCAAAGTAGGAACGCGCATTGACATACCAGTGAGCTTACCCTTAAGTGCGGGGATAACCTTACCTCCAGCCTTTGCAGCACCTGTTGAAGAGGGGATGATGTTACCGCAAGCAGCGCGGCCACCACGCCAGTCCTTCAATGATGGACCGTCAACAGTCTTCTGTGTAGCAGTTACAGAGTGAACAGTTGTCATAAGACCGTTTACGAGACCGAAGTTGTCGTTCAAAACCTTAGCGATAGGAGCCAAGCAGTTTGTAGTACATGAAGCGTTAGAAACGATCTTCTGACCAGCGTACTCAGCAGTGTTAACACCGCATACCAACATAGGAGTATCGTCCTTTGAAGGAGCTGACATAACTACATACTTTGCACCAGCCTCGATGTGAGCCTGAGCCTTCTCAGCTGTGAGGAACAAACCTGTTGACTCAACAACATACTCTGCCTCAACCTCGTTCCACTTCAACTGTGCGGGATCCTTCTCTGCAGTTACGCGGATAGGGTTGCCGTTTACGATAAGGAGGTTCTTCTCCTCGCAGTAGTCTACAGTACCCTCGAACTTGCCGTGCATAGTGTCGTACTTAAGCATGTATGCCAAGTAGTCTACGGGGCAAAGGTCGTTGATACCTACAACCTGGAACTTGTCTGCCTGAGCGCAAGCAGCACGGAATACCATACGGCCGATACGACCGAAACCGTTGATACCAATCTTAATCTGTGACATAGTCTATAAAGTATTAAATTAATAGTTAATAATTTCGATAAACAGTTTTGCAATTACAAAGTTAAACACTTTTGACCTAACAAGCAAAGGAAAATTTAACTTTTTTAATATAATAATCCCCCTTTTTATCACTCATTGGCTATCGCGACACACTTTTTGCGCGTTTTGCCATAGCCGAGGCGAAGACAAAGTCGTTGAGCTCGGGGTTGTCCGACAGGAGGATATCATCCTTTGTACCCTCCCACCACTTGTGGCCTTCGTGGATATATACAATCTTTTCGCCAATCTCCATCACCGAGTTCATGTCGTGCGTATTAATTATCGTTGTGATGTTAAACTCCTTGGTAATGTCGTGGATAAGGTTGTCGATAACCACCGATGTCTGGGGGTCGAGACCCGAGTTGGGCTCATCGCAGAAGAGGTAGCGGGGGTTGAGCACGATGGCACGCGCAATGGCCACACGCTTGACCATACCACCACTAAGCTCCGAGGGGTAGAGGTGGTCGGCACCCGTAAGGCGCACACGCTCGAGGCAGAAGGTGACGCGGTCGCGCTTCTCGCCCTCCGACATATCGGTAAACAAGTCGAGTGGAAGGCGCACATTCTCGCGCACGGTAGAAGAGTCCAGCAGAGCGCCGCCCTGGAAAATCATGCCTATATCCTTGCGAATTGCCTTGCGCTCCTTGAAGTTAAGGTCGGTATAGCAGGTGTCGTCGAAGAATATCTTACCCGAGTCTACATCGTGGAGTCCCACGAGCGACTTCAATAGCACGGTCTTACCCGAGCCACTTCGGCCGATGATAAGGTTTGTCTTACCGGTCTCAAACTCCACGGATACATCGTTGAGAACCATGCGGCCCTCAAAAGCCTTTGATATGTGATCTGCTCGTATCATGCGCGCATAATTTGTGTTAGGATAAGGTTGAATATCATGATGGCAACGGAGCTCGACACTACGGCACGCGTAGAGGCCTTACCCACCTCGAGTGAGTTACCCTTGGCGTAGTAGCCGCAGTATGCCGAAATCGAAGTGATGATAAAGGCAAATACAGCACCCTTGACCAGCGCATAGGTTATGGCGAAGGGCTCGAAGTAGTAGAAGAGACCCTGAATATAGTCGCCAGGCAGCACCACACCCGTAAGCACACTCAAGGCGTAACCACCCAACACGCCCACAAAGATACTAAAGAGCGTGAGCAGAGGGAAGAAGATTACGGTTGCCACAATCTTTGGTAGGATGAGGTACGACGCCGAGTTGACGCCCATAATCTCAAGGGCATCAATCTGCTCCGTGATGCGCATTGTACCGATTTCGGATGCGATGTTCGAGCCAATCTTACCCGAGAGAATGAGTGCCAATACGGTAGATGAGAACTCAAGCACCATAACCTCACGCGTAGCGTAGCCAATCATGAACTTGGGAATGAATGGCGACTCGAGGGTGATGGCCATCTGGAGTGCCATTACAGCGCCGATAAATGTCGAGATAATCGCCGTGAGCGAAATAGAGTTGAAGCCGAGTGCCTCAATCTCGTAGGCTATACGACGCAGATATATGCGAAACTTTTCGGGGCGCGAAAACACCTTGCCGAGCAGCAATGTGTAGCGACCAATGCTCTCTAATAGTTTTATCATACTATCGTTTGTTTGCGTTACTTAATCTCCTCAAAATCTACATACTCGCCCTGTTCGCCAGACCTCTTCTGAGTCGTTGTTGCCGAGTCGTTTCTGGGCTGCTGAGTGCCTGCTTGACGGGCATCTGCCTGCTGCTGCATCTGCTTCACGAAGTCCTCGAGGCTCATGCCCTGCGCAAAGCCATAGCCTGTAAAGCCTGCACCAGCGCTATTTGCGCCTGCATTGCGACCCATAGCCTCGCTGTACTCCTTCTCGAACTGGCGCTTCATGCGGCGGAACTGCAACCATATCAAGCCGATAACCACAAGGGCGATGATAAACATGCCGAGCATAAACCAGCGCATCGCGGGGAAGAATATCGGAGGCAACACTATTGCTGCCAGTGCTGCCAGCGCAAAGAAGGGATACTTCTCCGCGAATGCCAGCAATCCATAGAATAATATTTTGAGATAATTCATGTCTGTCGTTTTAAGTTATAACGCCTACTATTAGGGCATTATACATATTATATCCGACAAAGTTACAAAATAATTCACAAACGACCAACAAATTTCGTCTCTTTGGCAAGATGTGACCCTTTTCGGGGCAGTACGAACAGTCAAATATAGCGCCTAAATAAACCTTGCTCGCTGCCACTTGCCATTCGATGCGGGCGTCACCTCGCGCTCAACAATTCCCGTCAACACATCGGCGGCATCGTCATGGCGGTTGGACTTAAACAGGCGGCGGAATGTGGTGAGGTGGGCATAGAACTCGGGCCAGCGCTGTGCCCAGTCGCGAGGCATGCGTATGGTGTGGAGCACCGTGGCGGAGTTCGAGAGGATGCGCGCCTCCTTGTTGCCACTCTGATGGAACCACTCCACGCGCACCTTCGGCTCGAGGCGCTGCAGGGCGCGGGCAAAACCCCTGCCACCATTGTTACTCTCAACGGCAGCACGCAGTGTGTTATTGGTGCGAAACATTGCCGAGACAAGGCGCTCGGTATGCTCCATCGGCTCGCGCGAATATACCACATCCGTAACATAAATCACCCCGTCAGAATCAACAACATAGGCGACTGCACAGAGATAATCCTCGCCCTCATCTGCCGTATCGACATAGCTCGCCCGAGCCACAACGTCGCGCGGCAGAATCTCATACTCGCGGAAGTTGTCACCATAGAGAAGTCCCTCCTTTGTCGAGGGATGACCCTGATACATCGCCTCAAAGCGTACGGGGTCGAGGCGGCGCTTGGCAAGAAGGAGCTCCTTGCTCTGCTGTTCGGGCCACAACGCCTCACCCTCGGCACGAGGGTCCAGCTCGGTGGGTGGCGAGGCCTTGAGTGCCTCGAAGTTGAGCACGAGCCATGTATCCTTATCCGCCTCCTCTATATCCTCGAGCGAGCGCAGCACACGATATGGCTCCGTATGCAGGAGCGTGCCGATGAGGTCCTCCTCGTGCCAGCGCGTAAATACTATAAGTTCGCGCGACGCGTTGTGCATGCGCGTGCGCACGACGGAGGTGTACCACTCCCAGCAATTATCACGCACAACGGGCGACTGCGCCTCCATGGCATCCTTATACAAGTCATCAAGGATGAAGCAGTCGACACGATTTCCCGTCAGCGAGCCCTCGCGACCCACGCTGATAAGCTCGCCCTTATAGCCGATAATCTCCACCTCGTCCGAGGTGCGGATGTATGCCGCAGGCTTCGTGCCACGCTTGATGGTGGTCTCGGGGAAAATCTCGGCATACTCCCTCGACTCGAGGATGCGCTGCACACGGCGGTTGAATTTCGAGGCGAGCGTACCCGAATATGAGGCTATGGCGATACGCGTATCGGGGTCTAAACCAAGCATATAGGCGGGAAGAAGCGTTGTAGCGCCAACACTCTTGCCATGCTGCGGCGGCACCGACACTATAAGCTTTGGGATGCGCCCCTGGGCAAAGGCCTCGAGTATGGCATAATAGGTGCTGTGAAATGGCGTAAAATCCAGGAAGGGATAAACGCTCCTGGCAAAGTCGTGAAATGATGGTGTCTTCATAGGCCGCGATGTTACAATTCCACTGTTTGAAGCATCTCGCACCACGAGAAGTCGTTCGACAACTCCTCGGTTCCGACTATCGTTTTGAACTCCCACCACACGGGCAGGAGCGCCACAATCTGACTGGGATCTCTCCGCTCGCGTTCGATGACAAGGGTGCAGGTTAGGCGACACTCCACATCGCCATCATTCAGCGACACACTCCCTGAGAAGAAGTCGCGCATGCCGATTTTCTCCAATAGCAGCTCGGCAATCTTAAGGT
Organism: Alistipes sp.; assembly: GCA_045645705.1. Classification (GTDB taxonomy): domain Bacteria; phylum Bacteroidota; class Bacteroidia; order Bacteroidales; family Rikenellaceae; genus Alistipes. The sequence continues at coordinate 11,869 of JAZRJJ010000031.1, forward strand.
AAATTACAGGTGTTGTTTCGTACATAATTGATTTTTTAGGGTTTATTATTTAAATATTGTGTAAAATATTTGTAACTTTGAAATAAATATATTAACTTTGTGGTGCAAATATAGGTTCAAAAACTTGTTTTGTCAAGCATTTAATTCAATTATTTAATATAGATTATTTTTATATGGCAACCGTGGGCGAGCGCATAAAGCTTATGCGCAAACAATTAGATATGACGCAAGAGCAAATGGCACAGCGACTTGGCATCGGCAAGGCTGCGCTATCAATGATTGAGACTGGCAAGGCACGCCTATCGGCACGCAACAAAAATATACTTGTTCAAGATTTTAACGTAAACCCCGACTGGATTGACAATGGCGAGGGCAAGATGTTCAATGCCGAGCCCGACCTCACATCCTACAACTTGCGCACCGACCGCTCACTACCCCTCCAGAGCGTGCCCCTCTACTCCATCGAGGGCACGGCGGGTCTTATCCCCCTTTTCGAGCAGCAGAGCCAGTTCGAGCCCGTAAACTATATCAACATCCCCAATCTACCCAAGTGCGACGGCGCGATATATGTTGTGGGCGATTCGATGTACCCCTTGCTCAAGAGCGGCGACATCGTGCTGTATAAGCAGCTCAACGATGTGCGCGACGTCTTCTGGGGCGACATGTATCTGCTCTCCATCGACATCGACGGCGAGGAGTACATCACGGTGAAGTATGTGCAGAAGTCTGACCACGAGGGCTACATCCGCCTTGTCAGCCAGAACCAGCACCATGCCGACAAGGAGGTGGAGATTAATCGTGTGCGCGCCATTGCTCTTATCAAAGCCTCTATCCGCATGCACACCATAGGATAGTTGGGACTGCAGCCCGAGCATAAACAACAATAGACCGAAGAGGCGAAAGTATCACCTCTTCGGTCTATTGTTTGCATGAGTATTGCCTTGAATAGCAGTTAGCCATCATGCGCCTTTGGCAAGAGGTAGAAACAAAAAAAACGACCCTCGAATGAGAGTCGTTTTAGTTGGGCTACCTGGATTCGAACCAAGAATGACAGGACCAGAATCTGTAGTGTTACCATTACACCATAGCCCATTATTTGTTTTTGACGGTGCAAAATTAGAATAATATTTTTGAATTGCAAAGAAAAATGTGAAAAAAATTTCATATCTTTGTTAAGTTTTTTTGTAACGATAAATAAAAAAAGCATAAAACACACTGATTATGAGAGCAATAAAGTCACGATTGATTATTATGAACTTTTTGCAATTTGCAGTATGGGGTTCATATCTAACGTGCGTAGGACAGTTTTTGGGCAAGGTAGGCCTCGGCGATTACATCTCGTGGTTCTACATCGCGCAGGGCGTAGTCTCTATCTTCATGCCAGCGATTATGGGTATCATTGCCGACAAGTATGTGCAGCCACAGCGCCTCCTTGGTGCCTCACACCTCATCGCTGCAGCCCTGATGCTCGTTGCGGCCTACTTCGGCCATGAGGCAACACTCGCGGCAAATGCAGCGGCAGCAGCTGGCATCAGCAACTTCGTTGGCGACATCTGGCCAATCTTCATCCCTTATGTCTTGAGCGTAGCCTTCTACATGCCTACCATCGCGCTCTCCAATACTGTGGCCTTTGGCACACTCACACGCTCGGGTCTCGACTTCGTAAAGGCATTCCCACCCATCCGCACATTGGGCACAGTCGGTTTTATCGCCTCAATGTGGCTTGTCAACAGCGTGTCGTTCGGTCTTGAGGCATCGGCACAGCAGACTTTCATGCAGCTCGTGGTGTGTGGCGTGTTGGGTCTAATCCTTGGCATCTACTGCTTCACACTTCCCCAGTGCCCCTTGAGCCAGAGCACCGAGCAGAAGAGCCTCGCACAGCGCCTGGGCCTCGATGCCTTCGTGCTCTTCAAGTCGAAGACAATGGCTATGTTCTTCATCTTCTCGATGTTGCTCGGCGTGTCGTTGCAGATTACCAACGGCTTTGCTACGCCCTACATCGAGAGCTTCTCGGCTACATCCGACAGTTGGTTTGCCTCTAACCCCACAATGCTCGTATCGCTCTCGCAGATTTCCGAGGCGTTGTGCATCCTGCTCACCTCGTTCTTCCTTATCCGCTTCGGCATTAAGAAGGTTATGCTCATCGCGATGTTTGCGTGGGTATTGCGCTTCGGCCTCTTCGGCGTGGGTGGCACCGAGACAACCTTGGGCATCATGGCACTCATCCTCTCTTGCGTGGTATATGGCGTAGCCTTCGACTTCTTTAATGTGTCGGGTGCGATGTTCGTGCAGCAGGAGGCCCCCAAGAGCATGCAGGGCAGCGCACAGGGCCTGTTCATGCTTATGACAAACGGCATCGGCGCATCGGTAGGCACATGGATTGCGGGCAAGGTAGTAAACCACTTCTGCACATGGGAGGGTGGCCACCTCGTATCGCGTGCGGAGTATGGCTGGGAGACAACATGGTTTATCTTCGCGGGCTACGCACTCGTTGTGGCGCTCACCTTTATGATACTCTTCCGCTACAAGCACGACCGCAGCAAGATGGCGGGCATGACCCACTAAAATATAAATAATATACGGAGGGTGTTTCGCGACACCCTCACTACTATATACTATGGCACTACAACCCTTAGCGGAGCGTCTGCGTCCACAGAGCCTCGACGAGTACATAGGACAGAAGCACCTCGTGGGCGAGAATGGCGTATTCCGCAAGTTCATCGCTACGGGCAGCGTACCCTCATTTATCCTGTGGGGCCCTCCAGGCGTGGGTAAGACTACGCTTGCGAAGATTATAGCCAACACCCTCGACCGCCCCTTCTACACCCTCTCGGCCGTGACCTCGGGCGTCAAGGAGGTGCGCGAAGTGATAGACAAGGCGAAGAACCAGCACCTCTTCAACGCACGCCCCGCCTTCTTGTTTATCGATGAGATTCACCGCTTCAACAAGTCGCAGCAGGACTCACTGCTCGGCGCCGTGGAGCAGGGAATAGTTACGCTTATCGGTGCAACGACCGAGAACCCATCGTTCGAGGTTATATCGCCACTCTTGAGCCGCTGTCAGGTCTATGTGCTTAAGCCCATGGAGGATAGCGAGCTGCAGACACTCCTCGACCGCGCACTATCAACCGACATCGAGCTTCAGAAGCGACATATCGAGGTTAAGGAGAGCGAGGCACTGTTCCGCTTCTCGGGAGGCGATGCCCGCAAGTTATTGAACATCCTCGACATCATCGTGGGTGCTTCGGATGGCGACATCACTATCACCGACAACTATGTCACCGAGTGCCTGCAGCAGAACATCGCCCTCTACGACAAGTCGGGCGAGCAGCACTACGATGTAATCTCGGCCTTCATCAAGTCGGTGCGTGGCAGCGACCCCAATGCCGCAATCTACTACCTCGCGCGCATGCTGGCGGGAGGCGAGGAGCCACGCTTCATAGCACGCCGCCTTGTGATTCTGGCATCGGAGGATGTAGGTCTTGCCAACCCCAATGCCCTACTTTTGGCCAATGCCTGCTTCGACACGGTGCACAAGATTGGCATGCCCGAGGCGCGTATCACGCTTGCCGAGACCACCATCTACCTCGCCACAAGCCCCAAGAGCAACTCGGCATATGCCGCTATAAATCAGGCACTGGCGATGGTAAACCACGATACTACCAACCGCCCCGTGCCCCTGCACCTGCGCAACGCCCCCACAAAACTTATGGGCGACATGGGCTATGGTGCTGACTACAAATATGCCCACGACTATGCGGGCAACTTCGTGCGTCAGGAGTTCCTGCCCGAGTCGCTTGCGGGTACACGCTTCTACACCCCCAACGAGCAGAATGCCCAGGAGGCAAAGATTGCCGAGCGCATGCGTGCACTATGGGGTGACAAATACGAAAAATAGAGTGACAAAATGTCAGTCGGCGCGGTTTTTGCTGCGACATAGCACATATTATTGCGTTATGGCACGGTGATTGCCGCAAATAGTGACCAAACAGAAAATATTATTAAAAACATAAAAAACGAAGAATTAAAACTATGGCAGTAAAACCGCTTTCAGATCGCGTATTGGTTAAGCCCAATCCCGCAGAGGAGAAGACCGCAGGTGGTCTCTTCATCCCCGACACAGCAAAGGAGAAGCCCTTGATGGGTAAGGTGGTAGCAGCAGGACCTGGCACCGCAGAGATTAAGATGGAGGTGAAGGTTGGCGACACCGTTATGTATGGCAAGTATGCTGGCACAGAACTCCACTACGAGGGTGAGGACTACCTCGTTATGAAGCAGGCAGACATCATCGCAGTTATCGACTAACAACATTAAACAACGAAACGAAAATGGCAAAAGAGATTAAATATAATGTAGAGGCTCGTGAGCTTTTGAAGGAGGGCGTTGACGCGCTATGCAACGCCGTGAAGGTGACACTCGGACCTAAGGGTCGCAATGTGATTATCGACAAGAAGTTCGGCGCTCCCCATGTAACAAAGGATGGCGTAACCGTAGCCAAGGAGGTGGAGCTCGAGGATACATTCGCAAACATGGGTGCACAGATGGTGCGCGAGGTAGCGTCTAAAACCAACGATGATGCTGGTGACGGTACTACAACTGCAACTGTTCTTGCGCAGTCGCTCATCTCTGTGGGCATCAAGAATGTCACAGCTGGCGCTAACCCCATGGACCTCAAGCGCGGTATCGACGCAGCGGTTGCAAAGGTTGTTGAGTCGCTCAAGGCACAGAGCCAGGTTGTAGGCTCGGACATCGCAAAGATTGAGCAGGTTGCTACAATCTCTGCTAACAACGACTCAAAAATCGGCAAGCTTATTGCTGAGGCTATGGCCAAGGTTAACAACGAGGGCGTTATCACCGTTGAGGAGGCTAAGGGCACTGAGACTCATGTTGATGTTGTTGAGGGTATGCAGTTCGACCGCGGCTACATCTCTGCTTACTTCATCACCGACACCGAGAAGATGGAGGCACAGCTCGACAAGCCATATATCCTTATCACCGACAAGAAGATTTCGACAATGAAGGAGATTATGGGCATCCTTGAGCCCGTGGCACAGAGCGGCCGCTCACTCCTCATCATTGCGGAGGATGTCGATGGCGAGGCATTGTCAGCACTCGTAGTAAACAAGCTCCGTGGCACACTCAAGATTGCAGCATGTAAGGCTCCAGGCTTCGGTGACCGCCGCAAGGAGATTCTCGAGGATATCGCAACACTCACAGGTGGTACTGTTATCTCTACCGACAAGGGCATGAAGATTGAGGATGCAGGTCTCGAGGCTTTGGGTACTGCTGACAAGGTTACACTCAACAAGGAGAACACCACTATCGTTGACGGCGCTGGCTCAAAGGAGGCTATTGCTGCACGCGTACAGCAGATTCGTGCATCTATCGAGAACGCTACATCGGACTACGACCGCGAGAAGTTGCAGGAGCGCTTGGCGAAGCTCGCAGGTGGCGTAGCTGTTCTCTATGTAGGTGCTGCTACCGAGGTTGAGATGAAGGAGAAGAAGGACCGCGTAGATGATGCTTTGGCTGCTACACGCGCCGCTGTTGAGGAGGGTATCGTTCCTGGTGGTGGCGTAGCATACATCCGCGCCGTTGAGTGCCTCGAGGGCATGAAGGGCGAGAACGACGACCAGACAACTGGTATCCAGATTGTTAAGCGTGCTATCCAGGAGCCTTTGCGCCAGATTGTGGCTAACGCAGGTGGCGAGGGTTCAGTTGTTGTGAACAAGGTTAAGGAGGGCGAGGGCGCCTTCGGTTACAACGCTCGCGACGACCGCTACGAGGATATGCTCGCTGCGGGTATCATCGACCCAACAAAGGTGTCACGCGTAGCTTTGGAGAACGCTGCTTCTATCGCTTCGATGTTCCTCACTACAGAGTGTGTGTTGGCATCGAAGAAGGAGGAGAGCCCTCTCTCTACAATCGCAAGCGCAGGTGCTGGCATGGGTGGCATGATGTAATAGGTTGCCTATCCTGTTATACAACTTATCAAATACAAAATTGGGGATGACTTAATTAGTCATCCCCTTTGCTTTAAGAGGTTGAAGAAAAAGATGTAGTTTTAGGCTTGCGAAGCCCGAAAAAGCGCAGTTTACTTATGCGTAAATGAGCATTTTGAGGGCGAGCGTAACGACAAAATACACTTTTTATTCAGCCTCTTCGGCTAAACGCCCAGAGGCCTAACATCGTAATAGCACCGTTTAGGATGATAAGCTCGTAGCTGAACTGGTAGCCACAAAGCCACTCTGCGGAGTTCGACGAAAGGATGTAACATATTGTAGGCGAGGCTACTGCGATAGCGGGGATAGCGCCACTACGCACACTGCGGCGCGTGAGGATACCAAAGGTAAAAAGTCCCAACAGCGGACCATATGTATAGCTCGCCATGGTGAAAATCAGCGTGATAACACCCGAGCTGCTAAAGGCGTTAAACACCACAATAACTCCCAACATAACCAGCGCAATGGCCGTATGCACGCGCTTACGCCTACGCTCCAACATCGCATCATCCGCACGCCCCGAGCCCATAATATCGAGCGTAAACGAGGTGGTCAAGGCCGTAAGTGCCGAGCCCGCAGAGGAGTATGTCGAGGCGACAAGACCCAATAGGAAGAGTACGCCCACAACCATAGGCAAGCCCATCTCCGTAGCCACATAACCAAAGAGGCTATCTCCCTCAACTGCAACATTATGACTCTCGGCAAAGCCGTACAACAGCACACCGAGCGCGAGGAACAGGATAATCACGCCCACCTGAATAAACACTGAGGTCATCATGCTGCGCTGTGCATCGCGCCTATTACGACACGAGAGCACCGTCTGCATCATATCTTGGTCAAGACCCGTCATCGCCACAACCAGAAATATGCCCGCCAGGAACTGCTTCCAGAAGTAGCGGCGCTCCATAGGGTCGTCAAAAAACATCATGCGCGAAAGGTCGCTATCAGCGATATACCCTATCGTGCCACCCATATCGAGGTTCATGGCGCCCGACACCGCCACGATGGCCGCCACGAGGCTACCCACCATAATCAGCGTCTTGAGCATCTCGACCCACACCACCGACTTAACGCCACCCCTGCGCGTATAGAGCCAGACGAGCGACATCATAATTGCGGCATTCACCCAAAACGGAATATCGTAGTGGTCGAAAAGTATGGTCTGCAAAACAACGCATATGACATATGCGCGCAGAGCCGCCGAGAGGGTCTTGGCAACGAAGAAGAACCATGCTCCCGTGCGGTGTGCCACGATGCCGAAGCGCTTGTCGAGGTATTCGTACAGCGACACAACGCCCAACTTATAATACAGAGGCACAAGCACATAGGCTATGACAGCATAGCCCACAATAAAGCCAAGACAGGTTTGCAAATAGGAAAAATTGTCCGCAAGCACGGTGCCCGGGACAGAGATATATGTCACGCCCGACATCGCAGCGCCCACCATGGCAACGGCCGCCACGGCGCGATGCGTGCTACGGCCACCCGTGAAGAATGTGGCATTGTCGGCACGACGGCTACTGCGCCACGCCACGATGAACAGCATGGCCACATAGCCCAGGATGGTCAGGATGATTGCTAATGTTGACACCGCCCGACTCTCGTTTTTTAGAAGTTATGCACCTTGCAGTAGCGCGCTACAGCGTCGGCGATACGCTCGCCATCCAACGCTGCGGATACGATACCACCAGCATAGCCAGCACCCTCACCCGCAGGGAACAAGCCCTCGACCTCGGTGTGCATAAGTGTCTCGGGGTCACGGGGAATGCGCACGGGGGTAGATGTACGCGACTCCACACCCACAACGATGGCCTCATCCGTAACGAAGCCCTTCATCTTCTTGCCGAATGTCGCGATACCGCTGCGCAGGCGTGCGCCAATCTCCTCGGGCATCCATATATCGAGGCGCGAGGCGGTGAGACCTGGGATGTATGATGTCTTGGGCAGCGAGCGCGACTCACGGCCATATACGAAGTCCGAGACACGCTGTGCGGGAGCCACCTGCTTGTCGCCACTATGCTGGCGCGCAAGCTCCTCGAACATCTGCTGATAGCGCAAGCCCGCCAACTCGCCCCACTCATCTCTGAGGTGTGCGAAGTCCTCGAGGCGCACCTCCGTAACGAGGCCCGAGTTAGCAAAAGCGGAGTTACGACCACTGGGCGACATGCCATTAACCACCGACTGCGTGCCATCGGTCATGGCGGGCACGATAAAGCCTCCAGGGCACATACAGAAGGAGTAGACGCCACGGCCAGCCTCCTGACTTACAAGCGAATAGCTCGCCGCAGGGAGCCACTCACCACGCTCGTCGCGGTGATACTGGATTGAGTCGATAAGCCTCTGTGGGTGCTCGATACGCACACCCATGGCGAAGGGCTTGGCCTCAACCTTAATACCCGAGTTGTAGAGCAACTCATATATGTCGCGCGCCGAGTGTCCCGTAGCCAACACCACGGCAGCACCCTCGATAACATTGTCGCCGACCTTTACGCCCGTGATTCTGCCCTGCTTCACGACAAAGCCCGATACCTTGCTCTCGAACAACACCTTGCCACCATGCTCGTTGATGGTGTTGCAGATGTTCGAGATGATACGCGGGAGCTTATCCGTACCGATATGTGGGTGTGCCTCGTAGAGGATGGCGGGGTTTGCGCCATGCCATACGAGTGTCTGCAGCGCCTTGTTGTAGTCGCCACGCTTCTTGCTGCGTGTGAAGAGCTTACCATCAGAGAACGTGCCCGCGCCACCCTCGCCAAAGGCGTAGTTCGAGTCGGGGTTGATGTCGCCACCACGGTTTATCTGCGCAATGTCGCGCTTACGCGAGAGCACCGACTTACCGCGCTCCAGGAGTATGGGCTTGAAGCCAAGCTCTATGAGGCGCAACGAGGCGAACAATCCCGCGGGACCAGAGCCAACGACGATAACCTCCGTACCAGTATCCACCGATGGGTAGTCGAAATACAGGGGTGCTGGCTGGGGCTCCTTGTCGATGTATATCTCGAGCGAAAGGTTCACCTTTGCCATGCGCTGACGGGCATCTATTGAGCGCTTCACGACACGCGCAAGAGCTATTTCGCTCTGCTTGATGCCGAGACGCTCGGCGGCACGCGCTATGTAGAACTTCTCATCGGCAGCCTGCTTGGGCGATAGTTGCAGTGTTATGGTCTTTGGCATAGTAACTCTCTATTTATTAGCGCGGTAGGCGTTAGTCACTCTACGCCACCACGACATTCAAGATACAAAAATAGAAAAAAATATGCGAAAAAGCGTAATAATGTTGTGTATATTGCAAAAAGTTTTTACCTTTGCACCGCTTGATGTGTCAAACATTGGGCACCTCGGAGGTTTCCGAGTGTTAACGATCCTGCGGACATGGTGTAATTGGTAGCCACGTCAGACTTAGGATCTGATGCCGAGAGGCGTGGGGGTTCGAGTCCCTTTGTCCGCACAAGGTTTTTAAGACGAGCAGCGAAAGTTGCTCGTCTTTTTTTGTCTTGTGCGTCCAAAGGGACTCGCGAAGCAAAGCTTCGCAACTCCTTTTATATTTACAATCCACCCAAACCCTCCTTTGATAAGGAGGGCTTGTGGCAAGTGTTTCACTTGCTCATCTGCGATGACACCCCTATTTTCTATATACTATAATTTATTTATCAACTTTCTTGCGTCCATTAAGGTAATAAATCACACAGACTACAATAAAAAAGATTACAGTCTGTATTGCATATGACCAAAAAGAATGCATATCTCCGAGAATAAAGTCAATTAACAAGTAGGCGATTATGTAAGCCACAGTTGTAATAATTGCCCTGATAAAGTAGTTCTTCATAACTAAATTTCGATTTATCGGCGTAAAGTTAAGAAAATATTATTACAATAGTTCTATAATCTGTTATAAACCCGCACGAAAGCGACCGTCAAAAGACAGTCGCTTTTTTGCGTTCTAAGGGACTCGCTCTGCTGACCGCAGTTCAAGTCCTGGGTTGCACATCTCTACCACATTTGCAATCTGACAAATATTTTATTACCTTTGTAATGAACTATATAACAGCTGGTAAAAATTACCATTATGACAACAGGAGACATCTTCTCATTAGCAATAGTGCTTACAGCAGTCATTGTAGCGACAATCCTCTTAATTCTTCATGAACGCAAAAAGCGAGAGATTATCAGCACAGTTACTTCACTCTCACGTGGAGAAAGTTCAGAACGAGACCTCATATATCGTCTCGTAAAATCAGGCATACCCTCATCAACTATCTTTCATGACTTATATATTCCAACCAAGCGGGGACATACACAAATAGACCTCGTCGTTCCGACCAATGTAGGCATCTTCGTTTTCGAAGTGAAAGATTATAGTGGATGGATATTTGGTAACGGTAACCATGATAGGTGGACACAAGTATTAGCCTATGGTCGAGAAAAGCATCAGTTCTACAATCCCATAAAGCAAAATGCAGGACACATTGAGGCATTACGAAACACATCAGAGCAGCTGCAAAATGTACCAATATACTCTATAATAGTATTTTACGGTTCAAGTATACTTAAACAGATATCTAACATTCCATCCAATTGCCAACTTGTATATCCCCGATCTGCAGCAAAGCTTATTAGGAACATCATATCAAACGCATCACCAGCGCCATATACAAATAAGTGGGAGGTTATGGATATATTAAAGTCTGGTGTTGAGAATGGTAATAATGAAGCGATTAGAAATGCACATTTACTCAAAGTGCAGCGAGCAAGCAATGGCAAATTTAATTCTACATATTCCTACTCATATTTCCATTTCCCTCGCTTTTTTAGACATCGCAGACGACGCTTTAGATTCTAAAAAGTAAGCCTTTTATTTGGATGTGTGGGCGGAAATTCGTAACTTTGAATCAATTATTAACTCATAAAACTTTGTGCGTATGAAGAAGTATTTGGCAGAAATGATCGGTACTATGGTCTTGGTACTAATGGGTTGCGGCACAGCCGTGAGTCTTGCATGCGGCGTGGACACAGCATCCGTAGTGGGTACTGCGGCAGCATTCGGTTTGGCAGTTGTAGCTATGGCATACACCATTGGCGGCATAAGCGGTTGCCACATCAACCCCGCAATCACCCTTGCTTGCCTTATCAGCGGCCGCATTAGCGCTAAGGATGCATTCCTGTACATGATTTTCCAGGTAATCGGTGCATTCATCGGCTCTGCAATCCTGGCAGCATTGGTTGCCGACCTCACTCCACTTGGCACAGCAACAGGCGCTAATGTATGCGCGGGTGGCGTGGCTAACGGCTTGATTGCCGAGATAGTCCTGACATTCATCTTCGTGCTCGTGGTGCTCGGCACAACTGACGAGAAGAAGGGCGCGGGCAACTTCGCAGGCCTAGCTATCGGCCTATCGCTCATCCTCATCCACTTGGTGGGCATCCACTACACAGGCACCTCTGTGAACCCCGCACGCAGTATCGCTCCCGCGGTATTTGAGGGTGGCGCAGCCTTGGAGCAGTTGTGGGTATTCATCGTAGGTCCTTTCGCAGGTGCTGCATTGAGCGCTGTGGTTTGGAAGGTTATTGGCAAATAACAAAACTATCCCGCAATAAACAATATAGCCTGCCGTGTGGCAGGCTATATTTATTTTTATATGTCACTGTTACTTACGGACATAGTTTGTGCGGATGTAGTCCATCGCCTTGAAGCGTGTGGGCTGCTTCTCGCCATCGAGGTCTACCACATCGGTGCGTATCTGCAGGCGCTCGCCACGGATGACGAAGTCGTTGATAAACTGCATGATAAGGTCGCAGTTGTAGATATATGGCGTGCCAGCGATACGGTGGTCGGCATACTCCACGGAGTAGAACCAATAGGGCGAATCGAGCCTCTCGAGCTGCTTGACGATATACGCCGAGCCGAAGAAGCCCACGCCAAACATCGCGGCATGGTCATAAGGGACATTCTTGTCCGACGTGCCATGGAAGAGCATCATGGGGGCGGGCTCGGACTTGAACTTGGGCTTGCCATCAACGGAGAAGATGGCACCCGCACACGACACCACGCCCGCATAGCGGAAACCTTCGGGGAGCACCTCAGCACGCTCTGCGCCGTTGCATCTCATCCACTCGGCCTGCACCGCCGTGATGGCACCCGCACTCGAGCCGCTAATCACGATTTTCGAGCTGTCAACACCCCACTTCTCGGCATTGGCAATGACATAGTTCGTCGCAGCGTACATATCCTCAACCGCAACATTCACAGCATTTTGGAAGGCCTCAACCATATAGGCAACACCGCCATTGGGGTTTAAGCCCTTAAGGCCCAGGCGATAGTCTATCGACACCACAACGACACCCTCGCGGGCAAGGTGGTCAAAAAATATCGAGTAGTACTCATGGTTGCGCACGCCCTGCACAAAGCCGCCACCAAAGGCAAAGATGACACATGGGCGCGGAGCCTCCGCCGCCTCGTCCAGAGCATACCTATCCAGGTATAGTTCCTCGCCGTCGTGCGTAGCAAAGCAGAGTGTTTCGCACACGACATCCTGTGCCGAGAGCACAAAGCAACTCTGCACCATAACCACAAACAAAAGCACTATCTTTCTCATACAAAGGTACTTAATATCATTATTTACTCCATTCGCCAATCTCCATATTCTTTATCTCGCCCGCCTCGATGTCGAACCTCACAGCCGTACGCACGCGGTGTATGCCATAGATGCCCGCACCGCCAGGGTTTATATGCAGCAATTCGTAGACAGGGTCGTAGATGACCTTGAGGATATGCGAGTGTCCGGAGATAAAGATTTTGGGGCGTGCGCCATGGATAAGTTGCAGGGCCTTGGGCGAGTAGTTGCGCGGATAGCCACCGATGTGCATCATGAGCACCTTGCAGCCATCGACCTCGAAGCAGTTGCTTTCGTGGTATATGCGGCGCATAACGCCACCGTCGATATTGCCATAGACGGCACGCAGGGGCTTGAATGCCGCAATGGCATCGGCCGTCTCCAGCGAACCGAAATCGCCCGCATGCCACACCTCGTCACAGGGTGCGAGGAAGTTCTTGAGCACATCGTCAAATGTGCCATGCGTATCTGATATTACTCCAATTTTCATGCCGCAACTCTATTAAAAAAGTGTACCACCAGCCTCGTGGCGCGTAGACAAAGGTAGTAAAAAAACTCGCTGCGTGTGACCCTCGGAGATAATAAAGTGTCGAAAATAGGTCAAATTGGCCGAATTTTACTACCTTTGTTCAGTTTTATTCAACTAATCCGAACATGGCAAACATAACAAAACGCATAGGTTACATCGATGCGCTGCGAGGCTTCACCATGATACTGGTCGTCTTCAGCCACATCTACCTTCCGAATGTAACCCCACTAAACCAGTTTCTCGTGAACTTCCGCATGCCGCTGTTCTTCTTCATCAGTGGCTTTATCTCGTTCCGTATGGAGCAGTCGTGGAGTGGCCGCGAGACCCTCTCACGCCTCGGCAGCAAGGTGCGCACGATGATTATCCCCGCGCTGGTTATAGGACTGATATACACCATAATGAATGGCGGCGTAGAGATTAGTTACTTCTTCACCCACGACAGAAAGATGGGCTACTGGTTTACCTTCGCGCTGTTCAACATGCTGATTATCTACTATGTAGCGCGCTGGATACACGCACACCGCGGCAAGACCTCGCTAAAGGTCTTCACCAAGCGCCTCTACATCCTCGGCATCATCTTCTACATTGCACTCTCGGACCTCTCGATGCTGGGCGATGCAGGCAATATCCTTACCCTCGGACTCACGTTCAAATACTTCCACTTCTTCGCCTTCGGTGCCGTATGCAGCTGCAACCGCGAGTGGTTTGAGAACATCTTCAAGAGCAGCGCAAAGATGACGATTGTAGTTGTGGGACTATTCGTTCTATCGTGGTTCGTAATATCACTTCGAGGCAATACCGAGATTATTACGGCACACATAAGCCCCAGAGTGTTCGAACTCGCAAGAGCGCTCCTCAGGGTCTATATCGGCTACTTCGGCATCATCACCGTCTATGGTTTCTTCCGCCGCTTTGGCGAGTTCTTCTCGGAGAACAAGTACATCGGCAAGCCTCTGCAGTTCGTGGGTCGCAATACGCTCGATGTCTACCTGCTCCACTACTTCGTGTTGCTCGGCATGCCCGTCATGCTCCGCCCTTATATCGTGGATACCACAAACCTCCTTATGCCGCTTGTCGTAGGCATGGCTGTTGCCATCTCCATCGTGGCGGTGTCGCTGCTCATTTCGCGCATCCTGCGCCTCAGTGACTATGTGGCATACTACCTCCTCGGCGCACGCGACGTGAAGCTCGGGGCGGATAAAAATGAGACTAAATAAAACACATACCACTATGAAGCGAGTTATGCTAACCATCGTCGCTATGCTCCTTGCGGGAGTTGCGACACTCAGCGCACAGCAGAACCTTTGGCAGAAGGATGCCAACGTATCACCCGAAATCCACGCCGACAATAGCGTCACAATACGCCTCTATGCTCCCAATGCCGAGAGCGTTACGCTCGTGGGCGACTTTGTGGACAACGCCTCTATGCAGCGCAATGCCGAGGGCGTATGGGAGTACACATCGGAGCCTCTGGCTTCGGAGTTGTATTGCTACTGGTTCAATGTCGACGGCATCGACCATGTCAACGACCCCATGAACAGCTACGTCATGCGCGATGTTGGCTCACAGATGAACTACTTCATCATCCCTGGTGAGCGTGGCGACCTCTACGCCGCACAGGATGTACCACATGGCACTATGGCAAAGGTGTGGGCCAAGGTTAGCGATGGCCGCGAGCGCCGCATGACCATCTACACCCCCGCGGGCTACGAAGAGGGCAAGGGCCGCTACCCCGTTCTCTACCTCTTGCACGGCATGGGTGGAGACGAGGATGCATGGTCGGCTACGGGTCGCGTGGCGGAGATTATGGATAACCTTATCGCCTCTGGCAAGGCCGAGGCTATGATTGTCGTCATGACAAACGGCTGCACAAAGCATGTCGCAGCCCCTGGCTACTCACACGAGGGCATGTGGCGTCCCTATATGAGCGGCTCTATGGATGGCTCGTTCGAGGCTATGTTCCCCTCGATTGTGGAGTGGGTCGACGACCACTACCACACCAAGGCTAAGAAGACACACCGCGCCATTGCAGGCCTCTCGATGGGCGGCTTCCACTCTATGCAGATATCGAAGGAGTACCCCGCTATGTTTGGGTATGTTGGTCTCTTCTCTGCTGCTATTTTTCGTGGCAAGGAGGGCATCGAGACCTATGCCAACACCGAGGCTAAGCTCGAGCGTCAGTTCGCTGAGGGTGTCGAGCTCTATTGGATAGGCATCGGCAAGGAGGACTTTCTCTACGATGAGAATGTGCGCTACCGCGAGTTGCTCGATAGCGAAGGCTACCCCTACACCTACCGCGAGAGCGAGGGAGGACACATCTGGCGCAACTGGCGCATCTACCTCGGCGAGTATGCGCAGCTACTCTTCAAGTAATCCCCCGCTACTATGAAACGCGATATAACACTTCTGTTGGTTGCCCTTGCCACACTCTTTATGCACTCATGCATGGGCGCAGCAACTGCAACCAACAAGAACTCCGAAGGCGACATAACCGAGGTGGCAAGCCCCGCAAGCGAAAATAGGGAGGTGGATAACTCCGCCGCCACTGCGGTTGTTCCCGCTGGCGAGTGGCTGGAGATGCCCGCCATAGCCCCCGAGGGCAAGTATCCCGATGCGGTCATGGTGACCGTTATGGATGGCGACGAGCGCAACTACACGCTCCTCTACGACAGGAGCACCTACACACCCATGTGGGTTGCCTACCCCCTCGAGAGCAAGCATATGGGCTCGTGCCCACGCCCCAGCAACTGGGAGTGGAACCCCTACATCAGCATCTCGTGTCAGGTGAACCTCTGCCGCCGCAGCTATACCGATTCGGAAATCTACTCGCGCGGCCACCTTATCCCCAACGCCTCACGCAACGGTAATGTCAGCATGCAGGAGCAGACCTTCTATGTCACCAACTCCGTGCCCCAGGTGCAGGATGGCTTCAATGGTGGCATCTGGCAGCGCCTCGAGGCGGCATTGCAAAAGGTCGGCGAGGAGGAGCTGATATATATCGTTACGGGCGTAGCTTTCAACAAGGAGGGCGAGAGCAGGAGTGTTGAGTACACCTCGGCGAGGGACGACGACAAGCGCGTGCCCATCCCCAATTACTTCTATAAGGTTGTGCTTAAGGCAAATACCAATAGCGCGGGCGAAGTTACGGATGCCATAACTGTAGGCTTCTGGTTTGAGAATATGTCATACTCGGGTGGCTACGACAAGCACACCGCCACCGTGGACCAGATTGAGGCATGGACAGGCTTCGACTTCTTCGTGAACTTACCCGATGCGATAGAGACCAAGGCCGAGCAGAATAGCTCGTGGAATAGATTTAGAAGCTGGTAGGGCAAACAGCTCAACCCGATTTGGAGGAAGAAGGCATTATACCTACATCAGCGCGATATTTCAAGTCGAATCAGCACCATTAGCCCCACAACCCGATTTGGAGTCAGAAGGCTGCAGATACAACGCTCGGCAAAAAAAATGTGGATAGGCTGTACTAAAGCGTACTGCCTATTCACATTTTTTTTTGTTAGCGGCAGTAGATGTCTGCCTTATCACTCCAAATCTACCAATGGGGGGTTATGGATAGGAATATCTCAAAGTTTATACCCGGCATGGGGCGAGAGAGAACGGAGAGATACTCCTCGTTAAAGAGGTTATTAACCGCGCCCTTAATAGATAGATCCGCCCACTTAAAGGTAAATCCCTTCTCGAGGGAGATGTTTGACATGAAGTAGGGAGGGAGCTTGCCGGTTAGGGTGTAGTCGTTGGAGGACATGGTATATCGCTCGGAGTAGTAACACCACTTATAGAGGAAAGACCATGAGCGCCATGTGAGGCGGCCGGTTACGGTGGATGATAGCTCGGGGATATAGGGGAGCTGCTTGCCCACAGACTGGTCTGCGGGGGTGCGGGGCTCGCCGACATTTATTGAGGGTGTCCACGAGAATGTGCCATTGAGGCCGAGGTGCCACTCCTTGGCGAGGGCTACATTGAGGTCGCCCTTGAACTCTATGCCGTAGGCGTGTACATCCTTGATATTCTCGGGCGAGAAGAAGCCCTTGGGCGTGGGTAGCCAGATAATCCAATCCTTGATAAAGGACTCGAACCAGCTTGCCGAGCCACTCAACGAGTAGACGCCCTCCTTGCCCACAGCAAACGAGATGCCTGTGTCGTATGTCCATCCCGACTCCTTGCGCAGGTCGGGGTTGCCACCTGGTAGGAAGTAGAGGTCGTTGAGCGTGGGGAAGCGGAAGTTGCGCGACACGGAGGCCTTGGCGATGATGTTACCCTTCTCCGATAGCACGCCATCGATAAAGAGCGCGGGGATGATGGGTGTCCACTCGCGACCGAACATCTCCTCGCGGATGACGAGCGAAAGGCCGAAGCGGTCTATGGGTCGCCACTTTGCAGATAGCGAACCCGAGAGTTCGGGGCGTCCCTTGCGGTAGCCCACGATAGCTTTGCCGCCATCCTGACGGATGATATTCTTATCCTCGCTCTCCACGATATGCTGGTGCAGCGAGAGGTTGGCCGTGAAGAGCCACTGGTTGCCGATGTAGTACTCGCCATCGACCTGACCATAGAAGGTGTTGATGCGGCTACGCGAGCGTGTCATGTGCGCCATAGTGCCGTTGCCCACATCGCGCTTGTAGTCGTAGGCCATCCACGTGTAGATATATCCCGCCTTTGCGCCGAGCTTCCAGTTGCTGCGCACATGGTCCCACGACATCACACCGCGGAATGTCTGCTCGCGCTGACGGTTGTCGAAGTCGGTGGCGTCGCCATGGTCCACGGTGAGCATCGCAAGCTCGCGGTTAGAGTTTATGTACCAGGCATTTAGGCCGAGGCGGTCGCCCTTGCCCGTGTTGTAGTAGACCTCCTGCAGGAGGTGCAAATCCTTGTACGAACCACTACGGTTGCGCTCGATGGGATAGTACTGGTCGATAATGTTCATATCCTCATCGTAGATGTTTACCTTCTTGTCGTGGTTGCGATATTTGTACTCGTTGGGCGATGATGAGTAGACCGCGCGCGTTGACACCTGCCAGTGGTCGTTGCCATAGGTCAGGCGCAGGAACTCATCGAAGGTCTTGAACGAGCCCACGCCCTGAACATACTGCAAGCCGAAGCCCTTGGCCTGCGCAGGCTTTGTCGCAAGCTTCACGGCGCCACCGAGGCCACCTCCCGTCTCGTTCACCGAGGATGTGCCATGCAGCAGCGAGGCGTCGTCGATGAAGTATGAGGGTATCATCGAGAAGTCGGTCATGCCGAGCATGGGGTTGTTTATCTTCATGCCGTTCCACGACACCTGCGTATGCGAGGGCGAGGTACCACGAAAGGCTACGGTGGAGAGCGTAGCACGGCCATAGCTCTTCACGAAGATTGCCGAGTTGAATGTGAGGACATCAGCCATCGAGAGCGATATGTTCTCCTTGAGCGCCAGCGTGTCGAACTTGGTCTGCTGCGTGCCTATCTCCTTTATGGGGCGGTTGCCATATACCGAAACCTCGGGGATATGCAATCCCTTTCGCACCCAATCTTTATCATTATTGACCTGTGCAACAACAAGATAGGGCGCAACCAATATCGTAAGTATGAGTAGTAGTCTTCGCATAGCCTTAAGGGTTATTTCCAGCAGAAGGCGCCAGGGATTATACCAACATAGAAGCTATCCAAAAGCTCCCTATCCTTCGAGTAGCGATAGACCATGCCCTGCTGCACATAGTCTATGGCATCGGCAATATAGACATCGCCCGTGCGGGGGCAGACGGTAAGGCCGTAGTAGAGCGTACCGTTATAGGGTAGAAATGGGCGCACGGGGACGCGGTCTGCCGTAACATCCATCTCCCACACATCGTCATTGAGCCAATATATCTTGTCCTTCGTGCCATTAAGCTGCACCTCCGAGGGCCAGTCGCCAAAGTCGAACTTGAACTGCTGCTCGATGGTGAAACTCTCGGCATCTATGCGGTAGAGCGAGGGTGCCTCGTGGCCATAGGGTGAGCCCTCGTAGCCACCATCGGTCACGGTCCAGAGCTTATTATTGCAGTCCATTACGAGCGATGTAGGCTGTATGCCCACGACAAGCTCGTCGACTACTTGGTCTGTTTCTGTATCAATTTTGATGATACGATTTTGATAGGACCAGCAGTTGACAAATAGATACTTACCATACTGCACCATCTGCTCCGTAGAGCCCTGCTCCATGGTCATGTTCGGCATCTCGATGTAGCCCGTAACCTCGTAGCGCTTGGGGTTGACGATAAAGATGCGGTTATCCCATATCTGCGTGATGTAAGCCTTGTCGTCCGAGACGAAATGTATGTAGCGTGGCGAGGTGAGGTTTGTGATGCGTCCCACCTCCTTGAAGGTGTTGATGTCGATGGCAAAGACCACATGCGAGTTGTTCACCACCACCCAGCCTATGCCGTCGCGGATAACCATCGACTGCGCCACATCGCCAAGTTTCATGGCGTTGGAGCGATAGAAAACCTCATTCTGCACCGTTTTGGTCGCGGGGTCGTAGTACGAGAGCGTGGCGTTGCCATACTGGAAGTTACCCTCGTTGCAGATGAAGAGTCCCTCGCCCGAAGCCGACATATCGAAATCCTCCTCGATGCCATACTCCCACTTCATGCACGATGTGGCAGCAAGGAACAAAAGGGCTAACGCCAAACTAACATATCTCGTTTTCATGCTACTTCTTCATGTTATAATCAAAGAATCCACACACCTCGGTAGAGAGTTCGCCGAGCCAGCCACTCTTGGCATTGACACCCACCTGCACCTTCACAAAGTCGATGTACTCCAAGTGGATAGGCTCGCCAAAGCAATCTATGGCGTTTGCGATTTTGAAGTGGTTGGCATTGACCTCGCCCTCGGCATTATCCTCATCAGTGAGGCGGTCCACGGGGCTGTAGTTGTCGGCGTAGCCCCAGTCGTACTTGTCATTCACCCAATATGAGCCATTACCCGAAGCATCATAGTTGCGGGGCTCGAGGCATGTACCTGTGAGAGTATAACTATCCTCCTCAATCCAGAGGGGATAGTAGTAGTCTTGGCGGTGGAACTGCTTGAGGTAGTCCACCTCGCCATGGTTGCCGAGGTTGTCGGTCCACTGCACGGGCATACCCGCGCCACTTGGGCGATAGTATGTCACGGCGTAGTTCTGTATGGTCGAGGCCTTACCCGTCTCCGAACCCGCCAACTCATACCATGTATCATCGGGCTCGCCATTGCCATTCTCATCCTGCATAACCCACACAATGCCAGGCTCCGATGAGCCATTAAAGGAGTTGCCCTTGACACCAAAGTCATAGTCGCCAGAGTTGACAATGCTGTGGTCGAAGCCCACAACAATATAGCCGCCAAAGCCACCCAACGACACCCAGTTCTCCTCTCTCATGCGCTCCTCGGCATAGGCTATTGCCGTCTCAGGGGTTGTCTGCGTGCCGTCGAAGCCACCCGTTTTGAGCTCGTTGATAAACTGACCTGGGGCGGGAGTGTAGTCGTACACCCTATTCCAATCCGCTTTGGATGAGGCATTTACCTCACGGCGGAAAGCACCCTCCTCATAGGCCGTAACAACAAAGTTGCGGGTGATTGTAACCTCGCCCGTGCCACGCTCCGCAGTCGCCGTTGCGGTGATGCGATACTCGCCAGCGCTCTCTGCGACAAATGTAAGGCTCGACTCCTCTGAAATAACCTCCTCGGCGCCCTCAACGCTCCAAGCATAGGCTACGCCCTCCACATCGCTTATAGCAGAGGGTGCAATGCGCAGTTTTCTGCCCACTACGGTGTGGTAGGCCTCGCGGTCGAACTCCCAGACGAAGGGCATATCCTCGGGATTTACCACCTCAATAGTCATAGTGTCGCTATGTGTGCCATCCTCGTTCGCGGCAGTTGCCACAACGGTATAAGTACCCAACGTATCAGCCTCGAAGGTATAGGCAAGCTCCTCGCTAACGACCTCATCGTTGATGCTCCACGAGAAGCTTGTGGGGAGAGATGTCTTACGCACCGAGGCGTGAAGTTTCACCTCCGCACCCAATGCAACGGTAATGCTATCACTGCCTGCGATGGTGACCATAGGTATCTCCAGCTCTACCACATCGACACGAATCTCCTCGCTATCCGAGCCCGTATCAGCCGTCACGGTGAGCAGGATGTAGTACTCGCCCACGCTCTCGCGCATAAACGCAAGCGACGCATCGTTGCCGATGAGTCGTCCATCCATCCTCCAGCTGTAGGTAGCGCCCTCGGCATTCTCATACGAAGGTGCAATAATCACCTCGCGGCCCTGCTTTACGGTGTAGACGCCAGAGTCGCTATCGAGGTATATCTTTGGGGGCAAAGAGGCCGTAATCTCCTCGTCGATATTGCACGACGAGGCGACTACAACCATCACACTTAAAAACAAAAATTCTAAAACTCTTCTCATTATCTGTTATTTATCAAAGCGTACTGCTACATCATCGTAGGCGAAGTAGCCAGGGATTGTAAAGCCATATCTGCCTCCCATCTCATCGGAGTAGAGGAAGTTGAAGCGTACCTTAGCCACCGCACCCAACGATGACAAATCCCACTTCTGCCAATCTACGACCACATCCTCGCCCTGCACCAGGTAGAACTCCACCTCGCTGACAGGCTCGGCATAGGCATCTGCATCGATATCATCGAAGCCCTGCGCCACAATCTTCAGCCACGCATCCTCGGTCAAGCCTGTCCAGTTGCCACCGAAGCTATTACCCGCCTCGCTCTTAACGCCCATATAGAGCTGATTGAGCGTGTAGTTGGTGTTTGTGATGTACATATGGTCTACGACGCGAGCCTCGCCATCGGCAAAGATAAGCTCGGGCAGGTTCTCCACATACGAGTAGAAGTCTTTGTAGCCATAGTGCACCACGAAGTTCTCGCCCGAGTGTGGTGCTACAGGAATCATCATCTGTAGGTTGAACCAGCCGAGCATAGCGTCGTTGCCTGCATTATCCGCGACATAGTCCTCACCATAGTACTTCGCAATGTGCTTGTCTCTATCCTCATCGGTAAAACCCTCGCCCCAGTAGTTCGAGATGGCGTGGCCACCACCCCAGAAGCAGTATGCGTAGTTGTCGGGGAAGGTGTGCGTAAGCTCTGTATTGCCCTCATCCCACCAGGTGTACATTGCTGACATATAGTCGCCATATGTGAGCGGACCGCCATACTGAGGATCGTCAACAAGGTCGCTCCACGTTGTGATGTCGACTCCTGCATAGTCTAAAGTGTATGGCTCAAACACCGCATCGCCATCCTCGAATGTCAATACTCGCAACTCGTAGGGTAGCTCCTCCTGAGCCTCAACGGCCATCACGTGCAGCTTCACGATAAGGCTCTTGCCCTGCTCTGAGACTACGGTAATGGCAATTATACCCTCCACGTCGTAGTGGCACAAATCCTTTGCAGGGGCTGTCACAGTGAGGACGTTCTCATCATACGCAGCAAGTCGGAGGCCAAGCGG
>JAZRJJ010000032.1:0-22614 GCA_045645705.1 Alistipes sp.
GCCTTGGCAACCAATGGGAACAACTCGAGCAAGAGCTCCTCCTTCTCGTTCTCTGCCAAGAGCACGCCACCAGCCTTCTCCAATACGGGGTTAGGCTGCTTCTGATACTTAGATGTATCGTAAGGACGCTCCTCGCGGAAACCACAAATCTTCTCGCGGAAATCCTCATCAATCTTAACTGGAGTGCGGCCGTAGTCACCCTTAACGAGACCTACGAACTGTGCCGACTTATTTGTATACATAGCACGACCTGCCTTCTCGTCCATAGCGCAGTTAACAGCCTGTGCACCCACAATCTGTGAAGTAGGCGTTACGAGGGGTGGAAGACCCGCTGCGAGACGTACGGGAGGAATGAGCTCCATAGCGCGTGGGAGGATATCCTCTGCGCCGAGCTGCTTGAGCTGTGCCACCATGTTAGAGTACATACCACCAGGAATCTCAGCATCCTGAACGAGCTTGTTGGGCGCGGGGAAGCCGAAGTATGCCTCGATAGCCTGTGATGCTACCAAGAGCTCATCCCAGTTCTCCTCCTGAGCCGCCTTCACGCAACGGTCGAGCAATGCGTCAACCTCTGCGGGAACCTCGTCAGTGAGGGGGTTGAAGGGCTTTGGAAGGGGCTTCTCTGCACCGAATACAGAGAGTTCAAGCTCCTTGCGGATATCCTTCAACTCTACGTTAATCTTTGCCACAGCCTCCATGTTTGCACCAAGCTCGATGCCCAACTTCTTACAGAAGAGGTAAACAAGCTCTACTGCGGGAGCACCTGTGCCACCACCAAACCACCAGCAGTTAGTGTCGACGATGTCAACACCCGCTACGATAGCTGCATATACAGAACCGAGGCCATAGCCAGGAGTACAGTGTGTGTGGAAGTCTACGGTTACGCCGAGCTCCTTCTTCAAGAGCTTGATGAGGCCTGCAACGCGTGCGGGAGGAATAAGACCTGACATATCCTTGATGGTAATCATGTCAGCGCCGAGCTCTGCCATCTGACGTGCCTTATCCAAGAAGTACTCATCGGTAAACACTTTCTCGTGCTCCTCGCCGTCAGAGTACTTGGGATCTACGGTGTAGCAGACTGCGCAGTCAGCGATACCGCCATACTGCTTGATATACTTGATTGTAGACTTAACGTTGTCTACATCGTTCAAAGCGTCGAAGATACGCATGATGCCCAAGCCGCTCTCGATAGCGTTGCGAGAGAAGCCGTCGATAATCTCGTCAGTGTAGGGGGCATAACCAAAGAGGTTACGGCCACGCGAGAGCGCTGTGAGCTTCGAAACATCGCCCACTGCCTTCTTGATAGTCTCGAGACGAGTCCATGGGTTCTCATTGAGGTAGCGCATCACAGAGTCGGGCACTGCACCGCCCCAAACCTCCATAGCGTAGAAGCCTGCATCCTTGTAGTAAGGAAGACAGCGGTCTACCTGCTGCTGAGTCATACGTGTTGCGAAAGATGACTGCTGGCCATCGCGCAAGGTAAGATCACGAATTTTAAGGATCTTTGTCATAGTTGTACAATTAGGTTTATTAGTTAGTTTTAAGTCGTTCAAAGGTTGTTCTATTTTTCGAATAACAAATTTAAGCAATATTTTCCCGAAAAACAAATATTTTTCTAAAAAAGTACACCTATAAAAAAAACTACCCAAGGATGATACACTCCTGGGTAGCCTATTCTGAACGCCGACAGAGGGTTACTTTTTACAATAAACTTAAGAAACTCTCGGCCAGAGTTATATCTTCGGGCGTTGTAATCTTGATATTTGTGCGCTCGCCCTCGACCAATGTTATGTGGCCACCAAAGGCCTCAACCACCGAGGCATCATCCGTAAACGCGGGGCTGAACTCCACATTGTAAGCATCACGAAGTAGTTGAGCCTTAAATATTTGCGGGGTCTGAACAATGCGCAACTCCGAGCGGGGCACGATGTAGGAGTCGTCACCCTCAACCCTACGATACGAGTCTACGACATCCACCACGGGAATCACTGCGTCGTGCTCCTCCACGGCAAGCATTGCGCGTATCACAAGGCGCTTTGTAGCGAGCGCCCTAACGCCATCATGCACAGCGATATACTCCACCTCCGACGAGAGGGCGTTGATGCCATTGAGCACCGAGTGGAAGCGCTCCTTGCCTCCCGCCACGATGCGATGTGGGGCGACCTCGAAGCGTGCACGCAGGTTCTCCCACAAGGGGATATGCGCCTCGGGCAACACCACGACAATCTCTGCACCCGGAAGCGCCTCGCTAAATGTGTTTATGGTGCGTGCAACGATGGGCTCTCCGCCAAGCATCAGGAACTGCTTGGGCAGCGCCGACTGCATACGGCTACCCGAGCCACCCGCAACGATTACTACTCCTCGCTTTGCCATAGTAGTTTCTTACCAAATCCAAGTGTGTTATCCGTAAGTTTCATCAGCGTGGGCGCAACCATCCATAGTTCAAGGTCTGCTGCCGCAGCGTAGGGGAAGCGCTTGATGTAGCACTTGCGCGCCTCGTCGTCACCACGCAAGGCCCTACCCGTAACCTGCAAACCCTGCACACGCCCCACGATGCGCGTCTCGAGAACAACCGAGAGCGCCACATTGCCGTTTGCCGCCATCTCCGCGCCATGACGCGTTGCGAGGTCGGAGGTAAAGACAAAGAGGTTGCGCTTCGCGTCGAAAGCGTAGAAGCAGTTTGCAACATAAGGCATACCCTCGCCATTTACCGTAGCGAGGGTTAGCACATGATGTTTCTTTATAAACTTTATAAATCGCTCATCCATAGCGTCATAGTTTAGTTAGCCGCAGGGAAAATATCCTCCTCAGCGATTGCACCGCCTGCAATCTCCTCATGCTTAAGCTCTGCAACTACCCTATCGCGTACCGCCTCGAAGCGCTCCTTGTGAGCATCAGCGATGGGCTCTGCGGGCTCCTGTGGCACCTTCAATGGGTCGATGGGCTTGCCATTCTTCCAGATGCGGTAGTCGAGGTGTGGACCTGTCGATGTACCAGTCGAGCCTACATAACCGATAAGCTGACCCTGCGACACCTTTGTACCAACCTTGATGCCCTTGGCGAAACTCTTGAGGTGGAGATAGCCAGTCTGGAGATTACCTGCGTGCTTGATTTTAAGGGTGTTACCACCACCGCCTCCCCAGCCAGCAAAGACAACCGTACCATCCGCTACAGAGTGTACGGGAGTGCCCGAGGGAGCAGCATAGTCGACACCATGGTGTGGGCGATACACCTTATGCACGGGGTGTAGGCGTGCGTTAGAGAACTTCGAGCTGATGCGTGTATACTTCAAGGGCGCCTTGAGCAACTGCTTGCGCAACGACTCACCATTGTACTCCCAGTAGCGGAGCTTACCCTCCTCCTGGGCGTATGGGATGGCGTAGTACTCCTTACCGCTGTGTACGAACTTTGCACCCCACACACGACCGATGCCTACCGATGTGCCGTTCACAAACTTCTCGTCGTAGATAACGGCGAACGAGTCACCCTCCTGAATGCCGAAGAAGTCGACAGTCCACTGGTAGATATCCTCAACCTCTGCCGCCAAGGCGTAGGGCATATCCTGCGCCATGATAGCGCCCCATAGCGAAGAGGTGATTACAGCCTCGCGGTTCTGACGCACAATCTCTACGGGGTTCTCACCCTTGGTCACCGATACAGAGTCGCGGTGGAAGCCGAAGGTGACATACTCAATAGCGTCGATATGGTAGACGAGGTAGTCGAGCACCTCGCGTGTGCCGAGCGAGTCGGTCTCGGTGCGCATAAAAGTTGTATAGGCCTTGTCGGCGCGAATCTTACGCAACGAGAAGACCTCGGCAGCCGCCTTGTCGAGGCGGTCGACCATCACCGCAGAGACACCTCTACGACCCAGGATTCCGCCTACGGTCTCACCCGAGCGGACAGTGTCGTTGGCGATGGTATAACCCTCTATATTTATGCCATAGAGATACTCTGGTTCCTTGTTTGCGGTGCCATTTGCAGCATCGTTGCCCTTGTTTTCGGTAGAGCCACCGCCACACGCCACCATGCCTAAAAGCAGGAGCAATGCAGAAAAACGAGCGATAAGTTTCATATTCGGCAAAGGTAGTAATTATTTTGATTTTATTACGCTTTTGTGCGTACTATTATGGTTAATAAACGTTAAAAACATCCATATATTTGGTTATTACGAAAATAAACCTTACCTTTGACCAAAAGTGTGCCTAAGCCTCTGCTATCGTCGCAGGCTTTCGGCAGACAAAAAAACGCACGTAGATGAAGTTTATTAGACGCATATTGTCGTGGATATACACGCTGGTGGTTATCATCCGCCATCGCCTCTACGATTGGGGAATATTGAAGAGCTACTCCTTCGATATACCCATTGTATGCGTTGGTAATATCACCGTCGGCGGCACGGGCAAGACCCCCACTGCGGAGTTCATACTCTCATCGCTTGCCAACCACTACACCATGGCTATCCTCTCGCGTGGCTACGGCCGCATGACAAAGGGCTATCGCGAGGTTAGCGTCGATGATGTATATAGCGATGTGGGCGACGAGCCACTTCAAATCAAGCTCAAGTTCCCCGAGACCGTGGTCGTGGTGTCGGAAGATAGAGTTGCGGGCATCGAGCGCATCCTCCAGGAGCACCCCGAGGTGAACCTCATCATCATGGATGACGGCTTTCAGCACCGCAGAGTGCGTCCCAAGGTCAACATCCTTATCGTGGACTCTACACGTCCCTACGATAGCGACAGCATGCTCCCATTGGGATGTCTGCGCGACCTACCCTCACGCCTAAAGGAGGGACACATATTCATGGTTTCGAAGTGTAGCGACACGATGAGCCCTCTGGATAAGCGCCTATGGTTCAAGAAGCTAAGCAGCGTGGCATATCAGAAGGTCTTCTTCTCGAACATCGAGACACTACCTATTGAGCCCATCTTCGACTTCGACAACCGCGAGGAGCCATACTACGCACAACAGGTGATTCTCTTTTCGGGAATTGGCAACCCACGCCCCTTCATACGCGAGGCCGAAACGCGATATACGGTCGTGGACAAAATCATCTTCCCCGATCACCACAGGTTTACGGCAGATGACCTCAAAACAATCTACGCATCGCTCAACGAGCACCCCCGCGCCTTTATCCTCACAACCGAGAAGGATGCCGTGCGCCTGCGCCGTGCACGCATGCCCGAGAGGATGATGCGCGTGATGTACTACCAGCCCATCGCAATGCGTTTGGTCGATGGCCCCGAGCGTCACGGCTTCGTGGAGAGCCTCATCAAAAGCATCAAGGAGAAGGAGCGCAACGAGACCAAGAACGCAAAGAGTAACAAGTCGATAATAGACGAGGAGGATTAAATAAGCAACATATTAAGTAATAACGAGTTATGATAAATAAAGTAATACTTTTAGGAAACGTGGGCATGGACCCCGAGGTGCGTAGCCTCGAGACTGGTGTTAAGGTTGCCCGCATTCGCCTTGCTACGAGCGAGCGCATCTTCAACCGCCAGACCAACGAGACCACAGAGCACACCGAGTGGCACACCGTGACATTGTGGCGCGGTCTTGCCGAGGTGGTTGACAAGTATGTGCACAAGGGCTCACAGCTCTATATCGAGGGTCGCCTTCGCAGCCGCGAGTGGGAGCAGGATGGCCAGAAGCGCTACGCCACAGAGATTGTTGCCGACGACATGAAGCTCCTCGGTCGCCGTCAGGATGGCGCGCCACAGCAGAGTGGCTACCAGCAGCCCGCACAACCCGCATATCAGCAGCAGGCACAACCCGCATATCAGCAGCCCGCGCAGCCACAGTATCAGCCTACCCCACAGCCCGTGGCACCCGCAGCGCCCGCAGCACCAATGAATGAAGCAGATGACCTTCCATTCTAAAGCGAGGGTAGGAGAAACGGAACAAAAAAATAGAGATAACTCGGTGTGAGTTATCTCTATTTTTTTACGCTACAAATCCTCTGTTACTTGGTGTAGTGCATTGATATATAGATACCTGGAAAGCTCTGCACAACGCCATATATCATCTCGAAAGTAGAGCCATCGCCCATGGTTGCGAGCTCGGGGAGGATAGTTTTGAAGGCGCCAAGAGCATCCTTGGCATCAAGCATAACCACAAGATTGCCATTCACCTTTTTGATGAAGCCGCCACACTTTATCGTAGCGCCATTATCTGCCGTTGCGCTAAGCTCGAAGCGAGCATTTGAGCTGTCATAGGTATAGCTGCCATTGTAGGCGTAGTCACCATACTTTATGCTACCCTTACCGCTCTTGCCCAATGTGATTGTGAAGCTTCCTGGGGTAACACCTGCCATGCGCAACTCCTCGCAAGCAACACTCTCCACCTGACTCAATGCCGCATCGGCAAATGTATTGGTGCCGAGGTACTCGAGGTCGAGGTTGCTATACCTCCATGTGCCCACAATCTCGCTCTTCGATGGTGCGTTCTCCGCAAGGGTCTTATATGGCGACACCTTAGCGACAGGCTGCTGGCTTCGGCTACCAAACAGACCACCTATTTTCGATAGGTCAAGCTGTGCCGAGGCACTCGTAGGCAGAGCCACTACACCCATAACAAGCATGAGTGCAAAAACGAGTCGCTTCATTACTGTGCGCGGTTGAATGTGAAACCAACGTAGACGTTGTCGTAGTTCTGGAGGAAGGTGGTGAGGCTGTTAAGCATGTTCACCTTTGTTCCGAGCGCTGTGAGGAAGTTCATGAGCTTCGAGCAGTCGTAGACGATATCGAGGCTATCGCCATTAAGGTAGGCAAAACCGCTCAATGGCTGGAGCTTGATAAGCGACGAGTCGAACGTAAAGACAATGGCGTGTGTGGTGTTGTCGTATGTGTATGTACCCGCCAAGTTGCGACGACCTACAAGCATAGTAAATGTCTTGTCATCGTTAAGCACAACATTGTGTGTACCAGGCTTGATGCCCACAAGTGCATATGCCGAGGTGAGCTTGCCCTCGATAGATGTCATCATGGCATTGCCCGCGAGTGTTGCCAACTCATCCTCGCTCTCGAGGCGTACACCTGGCTGTGCGTAGTCCCACTTCGATGCGATGAGGTACTCCGTAACCTTGCCATCAGTCTTCTTGTCGATAAACTCTGTTGCTGCACCCTTAATGAAGTCGCCAAGGGTCTGCGCCGATGCCATGCCCGAGAAGGCTACGATGGCAACCAAGATAGATAATACTCTCTTCATTGTTTTTATGGTGTTAAAGTATGAAGACTTCGGATGCCACTCCGACATCCGAAGCCCTCAATATAATAAACGAAACTGTTATTAATAATATTGTTACAAGTTAGCCTCGATCTCCTCGATCTCCTGCAACCATGCGCGTGACTCGGCATCCGAAGGCATGTGCAAGTCGCCACGGGGTGAGAGACCCACAGCGCCCACCTTTGGACCATCGGGCATTGCCGAACGCTTGAACTGCTGCGAGAAGAAGCGACGGAAGAAGACCTTCAACCACTTGACGATGGTAGCCTTGTCGTACTTATCCTCGAAGGCGATGCAAGCAAGCATGAAAATTTTTGAAGGCTCGTAACGGCGACGCAATGCGCAGTAGAGGAAGAAGTCATGCAAGTCGTAAGGACCAACGATATCCTCGGTCTTCTGTGCGATATTCTCGCCATCTGCGGGGAGCAACTCGGGGCTAACGGGTGTAGCAACCACATCACGCAACGCCTCGCGCAATGAGCCCTCCGCACGATTCTCTGCGTACCACTCCACCATGTACTTAACCAAGGTCTTGGGCACAGAGGCGTTGATGCCATACATAGACATCTGGTCGCCGTTGTATGTTGCCCAGCCGAGAGCCAACTCACTCATGTCGCCCGTGCCGATAACCATACCGCCACACATGTTCGCAACATCCATAAGAATCTGCGTACGCTCGCGCGCTTGTGAGTTCTCAAATGCTACGCCACGCTCATTGGGGTCGAGGCCGAGGTCCTTGAAGTGCTGCTCGCAAGCATCCTTGATGCTTATCTCGCGGAGCGTACAGCCCAACTCGCGAACCATCGTAAGTGCATTCTGGTATGTGCGGTCCGTAGTGCCGAAGCCAGGCATTGTAACGCCTATGATGCCCTTGCGGTCAAGACCCAAGAGGTCGTATGTGTCACACACGGCAAGCAATGCCAACGTTGAGTCGAGACCGCCCGAAATGCCGATAACAGCATTTTTGCAACCCGTATGCTCGAGGCGCTGTGCCAAGCCTGCGCTCTGGATGGCGAACACCTCGCGGCAGTGTATAGCGCGTGCTGCCTCATCCTCGGGCACGAAGTACAAAGGCTCGATATGGCGGCGTACGCGGTCGGTGCGTACAATCTCGTCTACGTCAATCTCCACTACGCGCATCTCGGGCGCATCGGGATAGTAGAAGGTGTTGCGCGCAGTGCGGCGAGTAGAGATATACTCCACATCGATGTCGGCGATTGCCATGCGGTCGTTGCGCACAAAGCGCTCGCTAACACCCAACACACGACCCAACTCCGCAATTACGGCATTACCCGCAAACACGAGGTCGCTCGATGACTCGCCATGACCTGCCGAAGCGTAGACATAGGCGGCCATAGTTCGCGACGACTGCTCGGCAATAAGCGAGATGAGGTAGTCGTGCTTGCACACGCTCTCGGGCGAAGCCGAGAGGTTGAACAGAAGCTTTGCACCCTGCACCGCCTGCATTGATGAGGGAGGCACGGGGACCCACATATCCTCACAAATCTCCACGCCAAACTCCACGCCGTGGATGTCGAACAAGAGGTCGGCACCAAATGGGCACTCCTGACCTGCGAAGCGTATCATGCGGTCACGAATACCGAAGCCCGATACCCACCAGCGGAGCTCCGAGAACTCGCCATAGTTGGGGATGTATGACTTTGGGATGATACCCCACAACTGTCCCTGACCAAAGATAGCGGCGCAGTTGTAGAGGCGGTCGGCATATACTACGGGCAGACCCACGATGCCGATTGTAGGAATCTCGGCAGTCTCCTCCATGAGCCATGCAAGAGCGCTCTCCGAATCCTTCAAGAGCTTCTTCTGGAGCACCATGTCGCCACAGGTGTAGCCCACAAGCGAGAGCTCGGGCATAACGACAATCTCGACACCCTCATTGAAGGCCTCCTGCATAATTTTGAGAGCACCCTCGGCATTGCGTCGTGCATCAGCGATATGTACGCGAGGCACCGCTGCCGCAACTCTCATATATCCATATTGGTTATTCATACTCTAATGCGTTTTAATATAGCATAACCTAATTTTTGTCAGAAGGGGTTAGATTTGGCTACAAGCCGAGATTGAACTGGATGGGGGAATACTCTGGCGTATTTCCCCATTCAGGTCAATGAGCCTGGAGTCGAAGATGACCCCTTATCACAAAAATTACTCTGTCCAGATGCGCGCAAGGTTAATGATAGTATTCATCGCCTTCTGCATAGTGGTCAACGATGCATACTCGTAGCGACCATGGAAGTTCATACCGCCAGTGAAGATGTTGGGGCAGGGAAGACCCATGAACGAGAGGCGTGAGCCATCGGTACCACCACGGATGGGCTTAACAAGGGGCTTGACACCCGCCTCAATCATGGCGCGCTTAGCCTTCTCGATAACCTGTGGGTGTGGCTCGACCATCTTACGCATGTTGTAGTACTGGTCCTTGAGTGTGAGTGTGAGCACCTTCTCGCCATACTTGCGCTGGAGGAAGTTCACAACGTCCCACATAAGCTGCTTCTTTGCCTCGAACTTGTCGCTGTCGTGGTCACGGATAATGTAGCTAATCCCCGCCTCCTCGACGCTACCCTTGATACCTACGCAGTGGAAGAAGCCCTCGTAGTGCTCGGTGAACTGTGGACGCTCGTTTGCGGGAAGGAGTGCGTTGAGCTCCGTAGCGATGTCGATGGCGTTAATCATCTTGTTCTTCGCCATGCCGGGGTGTACATTACGACCTGCGATAGCAATCTTTGCGCCTGCAGCATTAAAGTTCTCATACTCCAACTCGCCCTCCATGCCACCATCCATGGTGTATGCGAAGTCGGCAGCGAACTTCTTAACATCGAAGTAGTCTACGCCACGGCCAATCTCCTCGTCGGGAGTGAAGCCCACGCGAATCTTGCCGTGTGGCACCTCGGGGTGTGCTACGAGCCACTCCATGGCTGTTACGATCTCCGCTACACCCGCCTTGTCGTCAGCACCAAGCAGCGTAGTACCATCTGTGTGGATGAGGGTGTGACCCTTGAAGAATGGCAACTCGGGGAACTCCTCAACGCGCAACCATACATCACCGCCAAGCAAGATGTCACGGCCGTCGTAGTTCTCAACGATGTGGGGCTTAACATTTGCGCCGCTCATATCGGGAGCAGTATCCACATGCGAGATGAAGCCGATAACGGGGGCGTTCTCATAACCCTTGGTTGCGGGCAGCGTACCCATAACATAGCCATACTCATCCATTGTCACATCCTTGAGACCGATTGTCTCGAGCTCCTCCTTGAGGTAGCGCAACAACACGAGCTGCTTCTCGGTTGAGGGGAACGATGTGCTCGACTCATCAGCCTGAGTGTCGAACGACACATACTTCAAAAATCTATCTTTCAAATCCATAGTTTTATCTATTTTACGTTATTTTTTTTCTGTTTGCCAATATCTAAAATTACTCACCAATCTTTGCACGGCGTGAGTGCCAGATGAAGTATGCGATGATTGCCACATACATCACGATGCCGAGGTAGACAGCACCCATAGACTTCGACCAGATGTCAAGCACCCAGTCAACACCTGCAAACGCAAGGATTGCACTTACAACGCCCATGAGAGCACCACCCGCGATGAAGCCCGAAGCGATGAGCGTACCGCGGTTGTTGTTCGCCTTTGCCTTCTCGGGGTTCTTGTGACGGTTTACTGTCCACGATACCAAGCCACCCACTACCAATGGAGCATTGAGGTTCATAGGGATGAACATACCGAGTGCGAAGGGCAATGCGGGAACATTGATGAGTGTGAGCACGAGGATAAGACCTGCACCGATGCCGTAGAGCAACCATGGTGTCACACCACCCATCATCAAGGGCTGGATAACGGCTGCCATAGCGTTAGCCTGTGGCGCAACGAGGGCATTCTCACCTGTGAAGCCATATGTCTCGTTCATGATAATCATGACACCCGCAACGGTAGCGGCTGAAACGAACGTACCGACGAACTTCCATGTCTGCTGCTTCTTGGGTGTTGTACCGAGCCAGTAGCCCACCTTGAGGTCGGTGATAAAGCCACCCGCCATAGACAAGGCTGTACATACCACACCACCAATCACAAGGGCTGCAATCATACCTGACTCACCCTCCAAGCCTACTGAAACAAGGACAAGAGATGAGAGGATAAGGGTCATCAAGGTCATACCAGATACGGGGTTTGAACCCACGATAGCGATGGCATTAGCAGCAACCGTAGTAAAGAGGAATGCGATGACAAATACGATGGCCAAAGCCACGATTGTCTGCATCCAGTTGCCAAGCACACCAAACTGGAAGAATACGAGGGTTGCAACAAGCGCCGCGATGATGAGCGAGAGGATAACCTTCATAGAGATATCGCGCTGTGTGCGTGGCTCAACGCCCTGCGACTTCTTGCCCGAGAACTCGTTCTTGGCCAATACCAAGGCGCTCTTGATGATGCCCGCCTGGCGCACGATGCCGATAAGACCCGCCATAGCGATACCACCGATGCCGATAGGACGACCGATATACTGGTAGAGGTTCTCAGGTGTAAAGATAAGCTCGGGGTTGTTGATGATGTTCACATCAGTGATACCGAGCATCGACACCAACGCCGCAGCATCCATAGCGCCATCGAACGAGCCTACGAGGGGCACGATGAAGAACCATACGAGTGCCGAGCCAGCAGTGATGATAAGGGCATACTTCAAACCGATGATGTAGCCCAAGCCGAGCACAGCAGCCGAAGTGTTGAGACCGAATGTGAGCTTAAACTTTGCAGCGAGAGCCTGACCCCAGCCCCACATCTTTGTTGAGAGCGAGGGAACCCATGCGCCGAATGTCGAAACGATGAAGTCGTAAAGACCGCCGATAAGACCTGCAGCCACGAGAATCTTAGCCTGTGAGCCACCCTTCTCACCCGACACGAGCACCTCAGTGGTTGCTGTAGCCTCGGGGAATGGGTACTTACCGTGCATCTCCTTTACGAAGTACTTGCGGAAGGGGATCAACAAAACGATACCCAACACACCACCGAGAAGTGATGAGAGGAATACCTGATAGAAGTGCGCCTCGAGACCGAGGATGTAGAGTGCGGGGAGTGTGAAGATAGCACCCGCAACGATAACGCCCGACGAAGCACCAATCGACTGGATGATGACATTCTGACCGAGCATATTCTTCTTACCGCGCATCTGGCCGAGACCTACGGCGATGATGGCGATGGGAATAGCCGCCTCGAACACCTGACCCACCTTAAGGCCAAGGTATGCCGCAGCTGCCGAGAAGAGCACTGCCATGATGATACCGAGTGTTACAGAGTAGGGAGTAACCTCCTTGGGCTGCGTTGCAGCGCCCATAACGGGCTCATACTCCTCGCCTGCCTTGAGTTCACGATAGGCGTTCTCGGGAAGTGAAGTTTTAATCTGTTCCTGTTGCATAGTATTGTGTTTTAGTTATTATATACGCATACAATTGTACAAAGATAAGCAAAAAATCGGAACAACAAAACTCTCGCGTATAAAAATAGGTATAAAACAAGGGGATACCCTACTCGGATACCCCCTGTTTTCTTAAATATGCGAAGTTATTACTCGACAACCTCACCAAAGAGCGTTGCACTCGAGCAACCCGTAATGCGCACCTTAACATAGTCACCAACCTTGAAGTTATGACGATCGAAGACTACCATCTTGTTCTGCGAGGTGCGACCCGAGAGCTGCTCCTCGCTACGCTTCGATGTGCACTCAACAAGAATCTCAAACTCCTTGCCTATGTCGCGCTTGTTACTCTCCTCCGAGAGCTTATTTTGCAAGTCGATAATCTCGGTCAGGCGGCGTGTCTTGACATCCTCGGGGATGTCGTCGCCGAGGTTGCGCTGAGCAAAGGTGCCAGGACGCTCCGAGTACTTGAACATATAGGCGAAGTCATAGCCCACCTCGCGCATAAGCGAGAGTGTCTCGGCGTGCTCCTCCTCCGTTTCGTGGGCAAAGCCCGCGATGAGGTCGGTCGTAATGGCACAATCGGGCATATAGCGGCGGATGGCCTCAACTCGCTCCAAGTACCACTCGCGTGTATATTTACGGTTCATGCGCTTGAGCATCTCGGTTGAGCCCGACTGCGCAGGAAGGTGTATAGCACGGCAGATGTTGGGCATCGACGCCATGGTCTCAAGCAACTTGTCGCTGATATCCTTGGGGTGCGATGTAGCAAAGCGCACACGGAGCAATGGCGAAATCTCGGCCACCTGCTTCAACAACTCGGGGAAGTCCACATCGCCCGTGCGGTATGAGTTGACGTTCTGACCGAGGAGTCACACCTCGCGGTAGCCATTCTCGAAGAGCGTACGTGCCTCAGCCACAATGGTCTTGGCGTCACGGCTACGCTCTATGCCGCGTGTGTAGGGCACAACGCAGTATGAGCAGTAGTTGTTGCAGCCACGCATGATGGCGATGAAGGCGCTAACACCATTTCTATCAAGGCGCACGGGGGCAATCTCAGCGTATGTCTCCTCCTTCGAGAGCTCCACATTTACACCCGTAGCACCGCCATCCACCTCGCGCACGAGGCGTGGAAGGTCGCGGTAAGAGTCGGGGCCAGCAACGATGTCTACACCTGTGCCACCCTTTGTCAAATCCTCCTTGAGGCGCTCGGCGATACAGCCGATGATGCCGATGATGAGCGAGGGGTTCTTCTTGCGCATGTGGCGCATCTCGCTCACGCGACCCCAGATGCGCTGCTCGGCATTATCGCGGATTGAGCAGGTGTTGATAAGCACGATATCGGCCTCCTCGAGGCTCTCGGTATAGCGAAAGCCCTCCTGCTGCATAATAGACACCACAATCTCCGAGTCGCCGACATTCATCTGGCAACCATATGTCTCCATGTATAGTTTACGGCCACTGCCTGTGAGTGGTCGCAAATTATTGATATTTACGTTCATAGACTTTGTTAAAAGTATTTAGGGACAAGTTCCCTATTGTGACTTGAATAAGTTGTATAACAAGAGCTGATTTTAGGCATACACAGTTCGAGAAACCGCAGTTTACTAATCGTAAATGAGGATTTCGAGAACAAGTATAACGCCAAAGCAGCCTTGTTAGGCAGCTTATTCTGTGGGCATTGCATCCTCCTCGGGGAATGGCTTAAAGCCCTGACCGAAGGTGTCGTACGCGTCGGTTACAACCACAAATGCACGAGGATCAAACTCCTTAATCTTCTGCTGTACGTTGCGCACCTCGCGACGGCTTACAACAAGGAAAATCATCTCCTTCTCATCCTGTGTGTACATACCCTTAGCCTTGAGGTAGGTACCGCCACGGTCGAGGTCCTTGAGGATGTACTCGCGCATAGCCTCAGAGTGCTCGTTGCAGATGATATAGAGGAGCTTGTCGCGTGACGCACCATCGATGGTGTAGCCCAAAACCTTGGCATTCACGAAGATACATACGCCAGAGTAGAGTGACAAAAGAAGACCTGCGCCCTCCTTGCCGTCGGGTAGACCGACACCGAAGCCGATAACTACAAGACCGCTCAACACGATAAGTGCATCCGAGAGGAGCACGCCATTAGCGAACTTCATCTTTGCGAACTTGTGAAGGAGCATACCTGTGATATCTGTACCACCTGTTGCGGCATTATTGCGAATTACGATACCTACGCCAACACCACTCAAGCAACCGCCGATGATAGCTGCGAGGAGCAAGTGGTCTGAAAGGTCGATGTAACCATTGAGCAAGAGCGTTGGGTCGAGCGCCTCGATAGCCTCAGCATTAGGATATACGAGGTAGTCGAGCAAGTTCATTATACCAGGGGTTACGAACGAAGCGAAGATTGTGCGGCCACCGAGCTTACCACCAAAGATAAGGATAGCGGTAAGGATGAGGGGCACGTCGAACATATAGCCGAAAGTACCCACCTGAATTGATGGGAAGAGGTTGTGAAGCACCAGGGCCAAACCATAGATACCACCAGGAACGAGGTCGTAGGGGTTAATGAACACCACGAAAGCGAGCGCTACGAGCAAACAACCAAGGACAATCTGTCCGATAGAAGACCACCAACGCCAATCAGTTACAGACTCCTTTGTAGAGGTCATCATGTTGGCAAAGCTAAATTTCAATTTCATAAATATGCAATTATGTAGTTTTAACAAACAAATTTAGACATTTTTTTTGAAACTGCAATATTTAGTCTCAATTTTTCCTATTATCGTTGTCCAAAGTTGATGGGAGATAAATGCTGACAATTTTGGTATTTTGATTTTTTGTTTTAACTTTGTATTGTGCACCGAGATTATCCCATCAACATTTTCTCGGCTATAACCCTCAAAAACAGAATTTTATGACATCGTGGACACTCACAACTTGGATTATCGTACTGCTAATACTCATCGCTGCATATCTGCTCGGTTCAATACCCAGCGCCGTATGGATTGGTAAGAAATATTATGGCATAGATATTCGCGAACACGGCTCTAAAAATGCAGGCACAACAAACATGCTCCGCGTGCTGGGCAAGCGCGCCGCAGCCCCCGTTTTCGTCATCGACTTCCTCAAGGGCTACATCGCCGTGCTCCTCACTGGCCTCGCTCCCGTATCCACAGAGTGGGAGATTAACCTCCGCCTCATGGCTACCGTAGCAGTGGTACTGGGTCACATCTTCCCCATCTTTGCCAACTTCCGAGGCGGCAAGGGCGTTGCAACAATCCTCGGTGCCGGCATGGGTATCTACACCCCCGTGTTGCTAATGTGCTTCGGTGTGTGGTGTTTCGTGTTTGCAGTATGGCACTACGTGTCGCTCGCATCTATGGTTGCGGGCTGCTGCTACCCCTTCTTCGTGACAATCTTCATGATTATGTCGGCGAAGCCCGAGACCCCCGTATTCAGCAGCATACCCTTCATCGTATTCTCTTGGGCTGTAGCCGTGATGCTCGTGTGGACACACCGCAAGAACATTGAGCGCCTACGCGACGGCACAGAGTCACAGATTCACCTCTGGGGACCCGAGAGTAATAGCGAGAAAAAGGATAACACACTTTAGTAACTTTATATAATATGTATATGGTAATGAGAAGATTTATCTGCTTTACAGTGGCAATGTTCGCAGCCCTTGCGGTCAGTGCTCAGGATTTCGACACCAACTTCAACGATGAGACGCTCCGCATCGACTATACACTCATGGGTAACGCCCAGGAGCAGCATGTGGCACTCCGCGACATGAGTTCTACGGACAACTGGTGGGGCCGTCGCGTGAACCTCAGCGATGTACCCCTGGAGGGTAACGGCGACCTTACGCTCTACGATGCCACAACTCGCGAGGTGTTGTACAAGACATCATTCTCATCACTCTTCCAGGAGTGGATTACTACGCCCGAGGCTGCGACAATCACCAAGAGCTTCGAATTCACACTCCTTGTTCCCATGCCCAAGCGCAGCGTGGTAGCCGAGATGGTGCTCCGCGACAACACGGGCAAAGAGAGCAAGCTCGCACACACCATCGACCCCAACGATGTGCTCATCCGCAACCGCAACAACCAGCAGGCACTACCCTACACCTACACACACCAGGGTGGCGACTCAAAGGAGTGCATCGATGTTGTAATCCTCGCCGAGGGCTACCGCATGGACGAGATGGATACCTTCATGGAGGATGCCATGATTACCACAACGGAGATTCTATCCTACGAGCCCTTCAAGAGCCACAAAGAGAAGTTTAATTTTATTGCGGTGTATAGCGCATCTACCGACACCAACGTAAGCGTACCCCAGGATGAGGCATGGCGCGACACTGCCGTAGGCTCCAACTTCATGACATTCTACATGGAGCGTTACCTCACTTCAGGCGAGGTGTACGCCATGTATGACCTGGCTACAAACATTCCCTGCGAGCACTTTATAATCCTCGCAAACACAGATACTTATGGTGGCGGTGGCATCTACAACTCCTACACCCTCACCACAGCACATCACCCCGCCTTCCGCCCCGTTGTGGTGCATGAGTTTGGCCACTCGTTTGGTGGCCTTGGTGACGAGTATTTCTACGAGACTACAGACAACAACGACGAGATGCACTCACTCTCACACGAGCCATGGGAGCCCAACATCACCACTCTTGTCGACTTCGAGTCGAAGTGGGCAGACATGGTTGCCAAGGGCGTGGAGATTCCCACAAAAGTGACCGAGAAGCGCTCGAAGAACTATGTCGTGGGCGTCTACGAGGGCGGCGGCTACCGCTCAAAGGGCATCTATCGTCCAACGGATGTATGCCGCATGCGCAACAACACCGCAGAGCGTTTCTGCCCCGTGTGTGAGCGCGCTATAGAGCGTGTTATCCTCCACCAGACCGTTAGCGAGTAACCGCAAGGTTTCAGATAAGGAGTGCTTGGCAATTTGCCAAGCACTTTTTTTGTTAATTTACTGATTGCGAATTACTAATTACTAATTATTTTTATTATCTTTGTCGGTTGTGTGCGTATGTACGCATATACACATACGCGCACAAGAGCATTGTAGAGATTACAACAAACAAAAACACAATAAGTTATGCAGTTAGCAGACAAGTATTCACCCGAATTAATCGAGCAGAAGTGGTACGACTTCTGGATCGAGAACAATCTTTTCCACTCGGAGCCCGATGCTCGCGAGCCATACACCATCGTTATCCCACCACCCAACGTGACAGGTATGCTTCACATGGGTCACATGCTCAACAACACATTGCAGGATGTGCTCGTGCGTCGCGCACGCATGCAGGGTAAGAACGCCTGCTGGGTGCCAGGTACCGACCACGCATCAATCGCTACAGAGGCTAAGGTCGTAGCGAAGCTCAAGGCCGAGGGCATCGACAAGTCCTCACTCACACGCGAGGAGTTCCTCAAGCACGCATGGGAGTGGAAGGAGAAGCACGGTGGCATCATCTTGCAGCAGTTGCGCAAGCTCGGTGCTTCATGCGACTGGGAGCGCACATGCTTCACAATGGATGAGGAGCGCTCAGCAAGCGTACTCAAGGTCTTCGTGGACCTCTACAACAAGGGTCGCATCTACCGCGGTGTGCGCATGGTGAACTGGGACCCCTCGGCACAGACCGCCCTCTCGGATGAGGAGGTAATCTACAAGGAGTCGCAGGGTAAGTTGTACTACTTGCGCTACAAGATTGAGGGCTCGGACAAGTATATCGTAGTGGCTACAACACGCCCCGAGACCATCCTCGGCGATACAGCCCTCTGCGTAAACCCCAACGATGAGCGCTACAAGGACCTCCCCGCGGATGCTCGCGTTATCGTGCCCCTCGTAGGCCGCTCAATCCCCGTTATTCGTGATGAGTATGTAGACCTCGAGTTCGGTACTGGTGCCTTGAAGGTAACCCCCGCACACGATGTTAACGACTATATGCTCGGCGAGAAGTATGGCTTGGAGGCTATCGACATTTTCAACGACAACGGCACAATCAACGACAAGGTGGGCATGTATGTTGGCGTAGACCGCTTCGAGTGCCGCAAGGTTATCGAGGGTGACCTCACAGCCGCAGGCCTCATGGAGAAGGTTGAGCCCTACACCAACAATGTAGGTTACTCGGAGCGTACAGGCGTGGCTATCGAGCCCAAGCTCTCGATGCAGTGGTTCCTCTCTATGGAGGAGCTCGCAAAGCCCGCAACAGCAGCCGTATTGGAGGACGTTATCAAGTTCGTACCCACAAAGTACAAGAACACATACCGCCACTGGATGGAGAACATCAAGGACTGGTGCATCTCGCGTCAGTTGTGGTGGGGTCACCGCATCCCTGCATACTACATGCCCAAGGGTGGCTATGTCGTAGCAGAGACCGCAGAGGAGGCATTGCGCCTTGCACAGGAGAAGGATGCATCAATCACCATGGCAGACCTTCGCCAGGATGAGGATGTACTCGACACATGGTTCTCATCATGGTTGTGGCCTATCTCCGTATTCGACGGCATCCGCAACCCCAACAACCCTGAGATTGAGTACTACTACCCCACTAACGACCTCGTTACAGGTCCAGATATCATCTTCTTCTGGATTGCCCGCATGATTATGGCAGGCTACGAGTGGCGCAATGGGAAGCCATTCTCGAATGTTTACTTCACAGGTATCGTGCGCGACAAGCTCGGCCGCAAGATGTCGAAGCAGTTGGGTAACTCACCCGATCCCCTCGACCTTATCGCCAAGTATGGCGCTGATGGCATGCGTATCGCAATGCTCATGTCGGCATCGGCAGGTAACGACGTTATGTTCGACGAGGCACTCTGCGAGCAGGGTCGTAACTTCTGCAACAAGATTTGGAACGCATACCGCCTCGTGAACATGTGGGAGGTAGATGCTACAATCGCACAGCCCGAGGCATCGAAGCAGGCCATCACATGGTTTGACGAGGTTATGTTGGAGCGCATCGAGCGCATCAACCACCTCATGGCGCAGTACCGCATCTCGGAGGCTTTCACAGAGCTCTACCGCTTGTTCTGGGACGACTTCAGCGGCTGGTACCTCGAGATGGTTAAGCCCGCATATCAGGCACCAATCGACGCAAAGACGCTCGCAAGCACAAAGCACTACTTCGACCAGTTGCTCCGCCTTATGCACCCCTTCATGCCATTCGTTACGGAGGAGATTTGGCAGGACCTCAAGCCCGAGGGCGAGGTTAAGTCTATCGTTGTCGCTGAGCAGCCCAAGGCCGAGCGCGAGGCTAACGCCGCTATCATCGCTCGCTTCGGCTTGGCACAGGAGGTTATCTCTGCAATCCGCAACATCCGCAAGCAGAAGAACATCGCACAGAAGGAGGCTTTGGCGTTGAACTACATCGCTGACGAGAACTACCCCGCAGAGTTCGAGGCAGTAATCGTTAAGATGGGTAACATCAAGGAGGTAGCGACAGTCGTAGAGAAGGATCCTACAGCTGCAGCCTTCATCGTAAAGACTACGCAGTACTTCGTGCCCATGGAGGGCAACATCGATAAGGAGGCAGAGCTCAAGAAGCTGGGCGACGACCTCACATACTACGAGGGCTTCCTCGCGTCAGTAATGAAGAAGCTCTCTAACGAGCGCTTCGTGTCGTCTGCACCCGAGAAGGTTGTTGCCAACGAGCGCGCTAAGCAGGCAGATGCCGAGGCTAAGATTGCTGCGCTTAAGGCACAAATCGCTGCT
Source organism: Alistipes sp. (assembly GCA_045645705.1). Lineage (GTDB taxonomy): Bacteria > Bacteroidota > Bacteroidia > Bacteroidales > Rikenellaceae > Alistipes. The sequence continues at coordinate 20,375 of JAZRJJ010000032.1, forward strand.
TTGCAGTAATGGCAGCACCCAACATCACCATATACACCGACGGCTCGGCGCGAGGTAACCCCGGGCCGGGCGGCTATGGTGTGGTGCTACTCTCGGGCCCGCACCGCAAGGAGCTATCGGCAGGCTATCGCCTTACGACAAACAACCGCATGGAGCTAATGGCCGTGTGCGTGGCGTTGGAGGCGTTGAAGTACGACGGCTCGAACGTCACGCTCTACTCCGACTCGAAGTATGTTATCGAGGCGGTGAACCAGCGCTGGGTATTTGGCTGGGAGAAGAAGGGCTTTGCGGGAAAGAAGAACCCCGACCTATGGATGCGCTTCCTGCGCATATACCGCCGCCATAATGTGCAGTTCATCTGGGTCAAGGGTCACGCCTCGACCGCGGAGAACAACCGCTGCGACGAGTTGGCCGTGGCCGCAGCCCTCGGAGCAAACCTCCTCGAAGATAGGGGTTACGACGGCGAGAAGGCATAATGTAACGCTTTAAAGCATTGACTATGAGTAAACAATCGTGGAAACCAGGAACGCTTATATACCCTCTGCCTGCGGTGCTCGTCACTACGGGCGCAACACCCGAGGAGTATAACATGCTCACCATAGCGTGGACAGGAACCATATGCACCGACCCTCCCATGTGCTACATCTCGGTGCGCAAGGAGCGCCACAGCTACGACATCATACGCCGCACGGGCGAGTTCTGCATAAACCTCACAACCGAGGCCATGGCACACGCAACGGACTGGTGTGGCGTGCGCTCGGGACGCAACGAGGATAAGTGGAAGGCTACGGGGCTCACACCCATGACCAACCCACACGTCTCGGCACCCATCATCGCCGAGTCACCCCTCTCGATATGCTGCCGCGTGCGCGATGTCAAGGAGCTGGGCTCACACGATATGTTCATCGCCGATGTGGTAGGCGTAGAGGCCGACGACCGTTATATAGACCCCGAGACAGGCAAGTTCTCGCTCGACAAGGCGAGCCCCATTGTCTACTCTCATGGCGAGTACTATAGCCTCGGCAAGCTCATCGGTCACTTCGGCTGGTCGGTGCGCAAGAAGACAACAAAGAGACGTAAATAATTAAAACCGAATAGAATGAATACAGATCAGCACGATTTGTTGAACCGCTACGAGGAGGGTCTGCGCAAGACTCTCATCGACTTCCTCTCGAAGGAGGGCATGATGGAGGGTCGCATCCTTGAGGTCGAGGAGCTTAACGAGAAGTGGAAGACATCGGCCCCCTCATATATGGTTGACGCAGTGCCCGAGGTTGCAAAGTATCCCCTTGTAGCCATCGCATGGGCTATGTACGAGGGTATGGGCCTCGCAGTATTGTGGGACAAGGAGTGGAAGCGCTACGAGAATGTGGAGGACTTCCATAAGATGTTGTGCGAGCCCCGCGGCTTCGACTGCATGGATGAGTATGTTACGGAGATTCTCCTGTGCCACCCATTGGGTAGCGCCGAGGCCGAGAAAATCGAAAACCTTATCCGCTCTACTGCCGAGCGCGCACTGTCGCTCATACGCAAGGAGCAGGTCGAGGCACAGAGCGTCATGGCATTCCATGTCTTTGCACGCACTACGAAGGTGATGTTCGAGCTTGGCGTATCGGTGCAGCTCAAGCGCATGGGCTACAACTATGTTAAGGTCAACGCCGAAGTAGTTAACTAAGCAAGCCCAACGAAGATTATAGATGAGGTATGCGATTACGCTTACCTCATTTTTTTATGCACACATAGGCAGCCCCACCCCGAACTTATTTCTTGTCAAAAGTTGTGAGATGTGGTGCTGACATGAAAAACCCTCGGATGGGTAGTACTTAGATGTACGTCCCATTCGAGGGTTTGATTGAAGCGCCGCAGATTGCAGCTTTTCACAAGAAACAAAAAGTCCCAAGCCATAAGACCTGGGACTCACCTTAATATATAAGGATCACTATTTAACTGCGTTAACGATTGCCTCAAATGCCTTAGGCTCATTGAGAGCGAGGTCTGCCAAAACCTTACGGTTGAGGGCAATACCCTTCTGGTTCATCTTACCGATGAACTCTGAATAAGTCATACCGTACATACGAACCGCAGCGTTGATACGAACGATCCACAATGAACGATAATTTCTCTTCTTCTCACGACGGTGAGTGTATGCAAACTGCAAACCCTTCTCGACAGTATTTTTCGCAACTGTCCATACGTTTCCCCTTGAACCAAAGTTACCCTTGGCAAGCTTCAAAACCTTC
>JAZRJJ010000033.1:0-13785 GCA_045645705.1 Alistipes sp.
ACGCTTTGATTGGTTCAAAGAATGTGAACAAGGATATCAAAACAGAGTAAGCCACGGGGCTAACTATCGCAAAATGTGAAGGGGTTGTTGCTACGGCAACAGCCCCTTTTCTTATCATAGTGTGAGCAAACGATGATTAGCCGCGAGACCCTAATCTCTTATTGGGGTATGCATGCAAACACGGATTAGCACCACGCCCTAATTTCTTGTCAGAGTGGTGTGGTAGTGGTGCATCACAAAAGAAAACACCAAAGGATAGTACATATTAGTACAGCCTTTGGTGTTTGACTTTTAGGGATGTGCCGCTAACGCGCCACTATCACAAGAAATTACTTGCGGGCGGTCTTTGCTTCGATGCATTCAGTAGCATGTGGCACACGAAGCAAGCGCTCACGTGGGATGAGCTTGCCTGTGGTCTTGCAGATGCCGTAGGTCTTGTTCTTGATGCGCACGAGAGCCATCTCGAGGTTGCGGATGAACTTTGCCTGGCGCTGTGCGAGTGAGCCATACTCCTCGCGTGAGAGCGTCGTAGCACCCTCCTCCATCACCTTGAAGGTTGGAGATGAGTCCTCGGTGTCGTTCTCGTTGCTTGTAGCTGTGCGCAACATATCGTAGTCGGCGCGTGCTGACGCCAATTTCTGCTCTATCAAAAGACGGAACTCCTCAAGTTCTGCGTCGTTGTAACGTGTCTTCTCCTCTGCCATAATCGTAGCGTTTTAGTACGGTTATCATTCTTATAATAAGCGAAGTTAAGCAAAAATTATGAAACCTGCAAATATTCTTCGTAAAAAAAGAGAAATGTGCTGGCGCGTGGCGAGTAGTAATTAATAATTTATCTCGTGATACCTATATATAACAAAAGAGTGCAGCCGCGGGGACTGCACTCTTGGGGTTGTTATCGTGGGCGGATTACGCCTTTGTAACGGCAATCTTGAGCGCCACCTCGTCGATGTCGCTATCGACAACGAAGGCACCTGCGGGAGCAGCAACAGCCTTGACATCCACAGCGAGAGTCTGCTGTGCGATGTACTGCGCGAAGCTCTCTACAGCGGGAGCGGTGAGGTCATTAGACTCAATCTCCACGCTAATCTTGTCCGTTACCTCGAAGCCAGACTCCTTACGGATGTTCTGGATGCGGTTAACGAGCTCGCGGGCAACACCCTCGCGCTTAAGCTCCTCGGTGATGGTGATGTCGAGGGCTACAGTGAGCTTACCCTCCGATGCAACCAACCAGCCAGGCATATCCTCCGATGTAATCTCAAAGTCGGCAGCAGTAACCACAATCTGGGTACCATTGAGGTCGAGTGTAGTCTCCTCGTTAGCCTCAATCTCGGCAATCTGCTCCTGCGTAAACTGCGCGATGAGTGCCGACATAGCCTTGGCATGTGGCGCATAGCGCTGGCAGAAGTGCTTAAAGTTGAGCTTGATACGCTTGGTGATGATGCCTGTAGTATCGGCAATGAGCTCCACATCCTTGATGTTAACCTCGTTCATGATAAGTGCGCGAACAGCCTCGATGCGTGCTGCCATCTCCTTATCCAACACGGGGATGATAATCTTCGAAAGTGGCTTACGCACGTTGATATTCACCTTGCGGCGGAGTGCGAGAACCATTGAAGATACCTGCTGTGAGAGTGCTGTGCGTGCCTCGAGCTCACGGTTGATGAGTGCCTCGTTGCACTTGGGGTACTCTGCGAGGTGTACTGAAGTCTCTGTGTGGCGGCCACTTGCGGCGTTGAGGTCGCAGAAGATGCGGTCGGTGATGAATGGTGCGATAGGCGCAGCGAGCATAGCGACAGTCTCCAAACAAGTGTAGAGTGTCTGGTATGCTGCGAGCTTATCCTCATTCATCGAGCCACCCCAGAAGCGCTTACGGTTCAAGCGCACGTACCAGTTCGAGAGGTTCTCGTTAACAAAGGCGTCGATGCGGCGTGCTGCGGGCGTTGGGTCGTACTCCTCGAGTGATGCGGTAACGTCGCGGATGAGCGAGTTGAGTTCCGACAAAATCCAGCGGTCAATCTCGGGACGCTTCTCAACGGGTACCTCAGCCTCGGCGCCTGTGAAGCCATCGATGTTGGCATAGAGCGCGAAGAACGAGTAGGTGTTGTAGAGCGTACCGAAGAACTTACGGCGGCACTCATCAACGCCATCCACGTCGAACTTGAGGTTATCCCAAGGCTGCGAGTTCGAAATCATATACCAGCGTGTAGCATCAGCACCGTACTTCTTCAAAACCTCGAATGGGTCTACGGCGTTACCGAGGCGCTTTGACATCTTGTTACCATTCTTGTCGAGCACCAAACCGTTAGAGATGATGTTCTTGAATGCCACAGAGTCGAAGAGCATTGTCGCGATAGCGTGGAGCGTGTAGAACCAGCCTCGTGTCTGGTCGACACCCTCGGCGATGAAGTCTGCGGGGTATATCTGGTAGAAGCCCTCCTTGTTCTCGAAGGGGTAGTGTACCTGTGCGTAGGGCATAGCACCTGAGTCAAACCATACGTCGATGAGGTCGGGCTCACGGCGCATAGGCTCACCCTTCGATGATACCAATACGATGTTATCCACATATGGGCGGTGGAGGTCGATGTTCTCTGTCGAGTAGTTCTCCTTCGACATATCACCCACCTTGAAATTCTTGTATGGGTTCTCGGTCATCACGCCAGCGGCTACAGCCTTCTCAATCTCGGCGATAAGCTCCTCAACAGAGCCGATGCACTTGAGCTCGGTGCGGTCCTCGGTAGCCCAGATGGGCAGAGGTGTACCCCAGAAGCGTGAGCGTGAGAGGTTCCAGTCGTTGATGTTCTCGAGCCACTTGCCGAAGCGACCTGTACCTGTGCTCTCGGGCTTCCAGTAGATGGTCTTGTTCAAATCCATCATGCGCTCACGAAGCGCTGTGGTGCGGATGAACCATGAGTCCAATGGGTAGTACAACACGGGCTTGTCGGTACGCCAGCAGTGTGGGTAGTTGTGGGTGTGCTTCTCGATTTTGAAGACCTTGTTCGACTCCTTGAGCTTGATAGAGATGTAGATGTCGAGGTTCTCGGCAGCAGCTGCAGCCTTCTCGTCGTAGCGACCATCCACGGTATACTGTGGGTCGTAGGCGTTCTTCACGAAGCGACCCTCATACTCCTTGTAGTCGGCATTCACACACTCCGCAACGAACTTCTCGTCGAGCTCCTCGGTGAGGAAGAACTTACCCGTAAAGTCAACCATGGGGCGTGTCTCGCCGCGCTTGTTAATCATGAAGAGCGAGGGGATGCCTGCCTGGCGTGCCACGAAGGCATCATCAGCACCAAACGTAGGCGCGATGTGTACGATACCTGTACCATCCTCAACAGTTACATAGTCGCCCAAGATTACTCGGAAAGCCTTTGCCGAGGCCTCTGTCCAGTTGCCATTCTCGTCTGCCTCAACGGGCTTAACCCATGGCAAGAGCTGCTCGTAGCGCATGCCCTCAAGCTCCGTACCCTTCCACTTACCTACTACCTCAAATGGGATGAGTTTGTCACCTGCTTTGTAGTCCTCGAGCTTGAGCTCCTCGGCCTTCTTGTTGAAGATAGAGTACAAAAGTGGCTCTGCCACTACGGCTGTAATCTTCTCTGCGGTGTAGGGGTTGTATGAGCGTACTGCAACGTAGTCGTACTTGGGGCCTACGCAGAGCGCAGTGTTTGATGGCAATGTCCAGGGTGTTGTTGTCCACGCGAGGAACACGGGAGTTCCCCAGCCCTCCATCTCAGCCTTAGGCTCGAGAATGCGGAACTGTGCGGTGCAAGTCGTGTCTTTAACATCGCGGTAGCAGCCTGGCTGGTTGAGCTCGTGTGTCGAGAGACCTGTACCCGCTGCGGGCGAGTAGGGCTGAATGGTGTAGCCCTTGTAGAGGAGGTTCTTCTCGTAGAGCTGCTTCAAGAGCCACCACAAAGTCTCAATGAATTTGTTGTCGTAGGTGATATATGGGTCGTCCATGTTCACCCAGTAGCCCATCTTGCGTGTGAGGTCCTCCCATACGTCGGTGAACTCCATCACAGCCTCGCGGCACTGCTTGTTATACTCCTCGATTGTAATCTTCTTGCCGATATCCTCCTTTGTGATGCCGAGCTTCTTCTCTACGCCGAGCTCAACGGGGAGACCGTGTGTGTCCCAACCCGCCTTGCGGTGTACAAGGTAGCCCTGCTGTGTCTTGTAGCGGCAGAATACATCTTTGATAGTACGCGCCATCACGTGGTGGATGCCAGGCATACCATTTGCTGAGGGGGGACCCTCATAGAATACGAACGTGGGGTGTCCCTCACGTGTTGTGATGCTCTTATGGAAGGTGTCATCCTTGGTCCAGCGTGCCAACATCTCGTCGGCTACGCCTGCCAAGTCAAGACCCTTATACTCATTAAACTTACTCATAATCAATAGGTTGATTAAATGGTATTACTCCTCGTCGTCCTCCTCAGACTCGGCCATTGTGGTGTAGACGTTTGTAACGTCGTCGTCCTCCTCGAGGTGCTCGATGAGCTTGTTGACTGCCTCACGCTCCTCTGCAGTAAGCTCCTTGGTGTCGGTAGGGATGCGTACAGCCTCACCCGATACGAGCTCGTAACCCTTACCCTCAATCCATGTCTGAATCTGACCGAATGACTCGTAAGCAGCGTAAACAGTCACCTCACCCTCCTCAGCGTAGAACTCATCAACGCCGAAGTCAATCATCTCGAGCTCCATCTCCTCGAGGTCTACACCCTCGGTAGGCTTGAACTTAAATACGCACTTGTGCTCGAACATGAAGCCCACAGAACCCGATGTGCCGAGTGTGCCACCATACTTGTTGAAGTACATACGCACAGAGGCTACGGTACGGTTTGTGTTGTCGGTAGCTGTCTCCACGAGAACTGCGATACCGTGAGGGCCATAACCCTCGTAGATCATCTCTTTGTAGTCTGCAGCATCCTTATCTGTAGCACGCTTGATGGCACGCTCCACATTCTCCTTGGGCATGTTCTCAGCCTTTGCGTTCTGCATAAGGAGGCGGAGGCGGAGGTTAGATGATGGGTCGGGACCCGAAGCCTTCACGGCCATCTCAATCTCCTTACCAATCTTCGTAAACACGCGCGCCATGTGTCCCCAGCGCTTCATTTTTCTCGCCTTGCGATACTCAAATGCTCTTCCCATAATCTTAGTTTTTTATATTTTTAGTTGTTTATACCTTTGTATATATATGCACAATGGCGCAAAGATAGTAAAAAAAATTAAGAATTGGAAATTAGCGAGCGGTTTTTTATAGTGGGCGACTACTCTCATTTAGAGCGCATTCAGGCATCATGGGCTCAAACGGGCAGAAATCTGAGGGCGAGCGCACTACCTCCACCTGTGTACACCCACCTCAAAAAGCCCTCCAGAGCACACCATGCACACCAATTACAGACTACCGCAAACCCCTCTCAAACAGCGCTATAACCGCGATTTGATAAATTTTTGCAAAAATTAATGAAATTTTTTATTAAATTATTTGCATAATTAAAAAATACCCCTTACCTTTGCAGCGAAGTTTTAAGGTTCATTTAGGTTAGTAGTTTTAGGTTGGAGAGGCCAATCGATGGGCGAGACACAGGTCGCACGCTTGAGAGCCAATAGGTTACGAGATGCGAGCTCTGTCTTAGATCCCTTCGGTTGCCTCATTTTTTTTGTCCCTACACGCTCTGCGCTACACCCTGCAGCACCGACCCCGCAGCACATCACGCTTGCACCCAACGCCCAAAAATCCGATACAACTTTTCATTTTCTCATATTTTTTGCTATCTTTGCGAGGTATATGTGCCTACCACAATGTAGGCGACAGCAAAAATGAAACGCAGCATCACCATAGGTTTTGACGCACGATATGCGATGACCGACCACGAGGAGTTCGGTTCGTACAGCCGTCTCGTAATCGAGGCGATGGCACTCGCAGCACCTCGCCACACCTACTTCCGCTCTTACGCACCACTGCGAACACCCCACATCGGATATGAACACATCGAGCGCCTTCACAACATCGAGACCATGGAGCCCGATGGCGCTGTATGGCGTAAACTGCGCCTACCTTGGCGTATATGGCGCGTAAGCAACGACCTCCACAACGGAAATGTGGAGCTATACCACGGCCTCGCTGAACACATACCCATGGGCCTACCACACAACAACATACGCAGCGTGGTGACCATACACAACACGGAGTTTCTCTACGACAACACCCTCGCCAACTCACCTGAGCACCTCGCAAATCGCATATACATCAGCCGCATGCTCCACCGCGTGGACCGCATCGTGGCAGTCAGCGAGTGTGTTAAGCGCGACATCACCAAACATTTCCTCATCTATCCCGAGAAAATTGATGTGGTCTACCCAGGCGTTGCAAAGCGTTTTACTGCGGAACTAAGCGAGACATACCTCAATAGCGTAGCCGAGCAATACGACCTCCCCGAGCGATATATTCTGAGCGTTGGCACACAGCTCGAGCGCCGCTCTTACATCAAGATAATCAACATTTTACCACTACTCGACGCAGATGTACACTATGTCATCGTGGGTCGAAACACCTGGCATACCACACGACTCATGCGCACGGCTCGCGAGCTGGGCGTAAGCGACCGCGTGCACATAATTGAGCATGTGGCGGAGGAGGATATGCCCGCGATATACCGACGTGCCGCCATACACATAAACCTATCGCGCTACGAGGGCTTCGCCACCAATATCGCCGAGGCTATGGCCGTGGGCACACCCGTCATCACCACGCGCTCATCGAGCATGGAGGAGGTTGCGGACAACGCCGCGATGTATGTTAACCCACACAACCGCGACGAGCTTGTTGGCGCCATCGGCACATTGCTTAATGACAACGAAGTGCGAGGCGCACTCATCACCCTGGGTCGCCGTCAGGCATCGCATTTCCGACCCGAGGTAATGGCCTACAATCTCATCAATTGCTACCGCCGTCTCGATGTGGACATACGCGGATAAGGAAGAGTAAAACGGACAAATTTGCACTACGCACAAATACTTAAACCATAGGCCTTTACCACGAAAAGGGGAAAATTATAGCGTAAAGATAGTGCCATTTTGACAAAAATAAGTATCTTTGCCAGGCTAACCCCACGATGGGCAAGGCAGACATATAGAGAAAATATACATATATTAATATAGTTATGGAAAGAGTTAAGAAAATTGTAGTTATGGCCAAGCAGGTGCCCGACACACGCAATGTGGGCAAGGATGCCATGACTCCGGAGGGTACGGTAAACCGTGCTGCTCTCGCTGCAATCTTCAACCCCGAAGACCTCAACGCCCTCGAGATGGCGCTTCAGATTAAGGAGCGCGTAGCAGGCTCGGAGGTCTATGTATTGACCATGGGTCCCCAGCGCGCAAGCGATGTCATCCGCGAGGCTATGTTCCGCGGCGCTGATGGCGGCTACTTGCTCTCGGGCAAGGAGTTTGCAGGCTCTGATACGCTGGCTACATCATACGCCTTGTCGTTGGCACTTCGCAAGATTGAGCCAGACATCGTCGTAGCAGGTCGCCAGGCTATCGATGGCGATACCGCACAGGTAGGCCCACAGGTTGCCCAGAAGCTCGACCTCCCACAGATAACATACGCCGAGGAGCTCGTAGATATCAACGACACCGAGATTACCATCAAGCGCCGTTTGGAGCGTGGTTCAGAGGTTGTTGTTGCGCCACTCCCCGCGCTTATCACCGTAAACTCATCGGCCAAGGAGTGCCGCCCCCGCAACGCTAAGCGCGTGATGAAGTACAAGCGCGCCCTCGCAACTTCGGAGATGGCAAATGTCGATGCACAGTGGAACGCCTTCATCGAGGAGCGCCCCTACTTGCACATCGTTGAGTTCTCGGCAGCAGATGTTAACCCCGACCCCGAGCAGCTCGGTCTTAGCGGCTCGCCCACGAAGGTTAAGAAGATTGAGAACGTAGTATTCCAGGCCAAGGAGGCAAAGGCCCTCACCGCCGAGGATAACGACATCGAGGCTCTCATGCAGGAGCTCATCGCGAGCCACACGCTCGGTTAACAGCTTAAGAACTAAGAGTATGAATAACGTATTTGTATATATCGAGATTGAGGATAAGGAGATTGCCGACGTATCGTTGGAGCTTCTTACAAAGGGTCGTGAGTTGGCTAACACGCTCGGCGTTAAACTCGAGGCTGTGGTTATCGGCCACAACGTCAAGGCCCTCGCCCCCGAGTTGGCAAAGTATGGTGCAGACACTGTGTGGGTTGCCGACAACGAGATTTTCGCTCCCTTCCGCACATTGCCCCACACAGCAGTTATGGTGGGTCTCATCCAGCAGGAGAAGCCACAGATTGCACTCTTCGGCGCAACACCCGTAGGTCGTGACTTCGCACCCCGCGTATCGTCAGCGCTCCACAGCGGTCTTACTGCCGACTGTACAGAGCTCGTAATCGGCGAGCACAAGGATGCCAAGAGCGGCAAGGAGTATGACTCACTCCTCTACCAGATTCGTCCCGCCTTTGGTGGTAACATCATCGCCACTATCGTCAACCCCGAGTGCCGCCCACAGATGGCAACCGTTCGCGAGGGCGTTATGCGCAAGGAGGCGCTTGCTACACCCGCTGCTGGCGAGGTACGCGAGATTGAGTGGCAGCCTATGGTTAAGGATACCGACCTCGCAGTGCGCATCGTAGAGCGTCACATCGAGGAGCGCAAGATTAACATCAAGGGTGCTTCGGTCATCGTTGCAGGTGGCTACGGCGTAGGCTCAAAGGAGGGCTTCCAGCTCGTACACGAGTTGGCAAATGTTCTTGGTGGTGAGGTAGGAGCATCGCGTGCTGCGGTAGATGCAGGCTTCACCGAGCATGAGCGCCAGATTGGCCAGACAGGTGTAACGGTACGCCCCAAGCTCTACATCGCTTGCGGTATCTCTGGTCAGATTCAGCACACCGCGGGCATGGATGGCTCGGCGATGATTGTATCTATCAACACCGACCCCGAGGCCCCCATCAACAAGATTGCCGACTACGCCATCACAGGTAGCGTTGAGGAGGTAATCCCCAAGATGATTAAGTATTACAAACAGAACTCAAAATAGGAGAAGCAATGGCTAACTTTTATATAGATAATAAGGATTTGCAGTATCACCTCTCTCATCCCTTGATGAAGAGGATTATTGAGCTCAAGGAGCGCAACTTTGCCGATGCTAAGGAGTACGACTACGCACCCCAGGACGTGGAGGATGCACTCGACTCATACCGCCGCGTATTGGAGATCGTGGGCGACGTTTGTGGCGAGGTTATCGCTGCGAATGCCGAGAGCGTAGACCATGAGGGTCCCCGCGTTGTCAACGACCACGTGGAGTACGCTTCAGGCACCGTACGCAACATCGAGGCGTTGAACGCCGCAGGATTGGGTGGTATGACCCTTCCCCGCAAGTATGACGGCTTGAACATGCCCGTAACATGCTTCGCCATGGCTAACGAGATGGTAGCACGCGCCGATGCAGGCTTCGAGAACATCTGGGGCTTGCAGGATTGCGCCGAGACCATCAACGAGTTCGCTTCAGAGGAGATTAAGCAGCGCTTCTTGCCCCGCGTATCTGCTGGCGAGACCTGCGCTATGGACCACACCGAGCCCGATGCAGGTTCTGACCTTGGTGCAGTTATGCTCAAGGCATCGTGGGATGAGGCCGCTGGCGTATGGCGTTTGAACGGCTGTAAGCGCTTCATTACCAATGGTGATGGCGACATCTCGCTCGTCTTGGCTCGTACCGAGGAGGGCACAAAGGATGCACGAGGCCTCTCTATGCTTATCTACGACAAGCGCGATGGTGGCGTTAAGGTTCGCCGCATCGAGAATAAGCTCGGCATCAAGGGTTCACCTACCTGCGAGTTGGTATTCAACAACGCCCCCGCAGTATTGGTTGGCGACCGCAAGATGGGACTCATTAAGTACGTCATGTCGCTCATGAACGCAGCACGTCTTGGTATCGCAGCACAGTCTACAGGCTTGTGCGAGGCTGCCTACCGCGAGGCATTGAAGTATGCCAAGGAGCGTGAGCAGTTCGGCAAGGCTATCTACGAGTTCGCAGCCGTACGCGAGATGCTTAAGAACATGGAGGCCAAGACCCTCGCATCACGCGCAATGCTCTATGAGACAGCTCGTTTCGTAGATATTTACAAGCAGCTCACTCACATCTCTCACGACCGCTCACTCGAGGCTGAGGAGCGCCAGGAGATGAAGTTCTACAACCGCCTTGCAGATGGTTTCACACCTCTTGCTAAGATGTTTGCTTCGGAGTATGCTAACGAGGTTGCCTACGACTCTATCCAGATTCACGGTGGCTCGGGCTACATGAAGGACTACGCTTGTGAGCGTTTGTACCGCGATGCCCGCATCATGAACATCTACGAGGGTACAACACAGTTGCAGGTTGTTGCGGCCATCAACCACGTCACCAAGGGCACCTACCTCGAGCAGATTATGCGCTACGAGGAGAACGCACGCACCGAGGCTACAAAGGCTATGGGCGAGCAGTTGGTGGAGTTGCGTAAGGTCTACGAGCAGGTTGTGGCACGCGTTGAGGCTATCGACAAGGAGACTACAGGCTATAAGGAGTTCCACTCACGCCGTCTTGTTGAGATTGCAGGTTACATCATCATGTCTCACATCATGTTGCGTCAGGCAGCGGAGTGCGAGGCAGAGTACTTGAACCCCACAAAGATTTTTGTTAAGTACGCAGCGAAGAAGATTAGCGAGGCTGCAGCATATATCAATGCTTCGGAGGCATCAGATGTAGAGCTCTTCGCATAATCTACCACACTATAAATAAGAAAGTCCACTCCTTTCGGAGTGGACTTTCTTATTAAGATGTCTGCCTTACTACTTTAGACGCAAAAATCCGATACCGAAACGCTCTACCGCAGCACGCTCGAGATCCTCACGCACTGATGGGTCGGCAATAGAGATAAGGAGCTTTGCACGCTCAGCAAGCGACTTGTTGCGGAGATATACGATACCGTGCTCGGTAGCGATATACTGCGCCTGGAAGCGTGTAGTCACGACACCTGCACCCTTGGTGAGGGTAGGAACGATCTTAGACTGACCCTTCGAGGTGATTGATGGAAGGGCAATGAAGCACTTGCCACCCTCCGAGAGAGCACCACCATACATGAAGTCGTGCTGGCCACCTACGCCCGAGAAGATGCGCTCACCGATAGAGTCGGCGCAAATCTGACCTGTAAGGTCAATCTCGATAGCCGAGTTCACAGCCATAACCTTGGGGTTCTGACGGATGTTCTGGGGGTCGTTAGTCCATGCCACGTCGCGGATTACGACATCGCGGTTACCATCGAGGTAGTCATAGAGGCGCTGGCTACCGAGGCAGAGGCACGCTACAGACTTACCGGGGTAAATCTTCTTGAGCGAGTTGTCGATGATACCCTTCTGGATGAGGGGCACCACGCCGTCGGTCATCGCCTCGGTGTGAAGACCGAGGTGCTTGTGACCCTGAAGTGCATCGAGCACAGCGTTGGGAATACCACCTACACCGATTTGAAGTGTTGCGCCATCAGGGATCTCGCCTGCGATGTAGTTACCGATAGCGCGCTCCACAGCGTTGGGCACAACAGTGGGCACCTCAACGAGGGGCTCATCACCGCGTACCATAGCGTCAATCTTCGACACATGGATTACGGGGTCACCAAAGGTGCGGGGCATATACTTGTTCACCTGCGCGATGATTACCTTTGAGCACTCCACAGCCGAGAATGCAAGGTCGGCAGATACACCATATGAGCAGTAACCCTCCTCATCGGGCTCCGATACGTTCAAGAGCGTAACATCGAGGGGCACCTGACCCGAGCGGAAGAGGAAGGGAATCTCACCCAAGAATGCGGGAATTGTCTGCGCCACGCCCGAGTTGATGGCGTTGCGGAGGTTGTTAGCCACAAAGAAGCTGAGTGGCTCGAAAGAGTCGCGGAGCTCCGCCTTAGCGTAGGGAGCGTCGAAGCGACCGATAGCGAATGCTGTGTATACCTTTACGTCGCGAAGCTCTGGCGCGCGGTCGGTCATCGCCTGCACCAAAACCTCGGGGATAGATGTCGAGCCCTGGATGTATACCGAGTCACCCGACTTGATAAGCTTGACGGCCTCAGCCGCACTTACTAAATTCATACGCACTATTCTTTGAAAAGGGCTGTCCTTGTTGGGGGCAGCCCTACCTTATTTAACATTTACTTTCCAAGAAATTGTATAGCAACCTGCTATTCAAAATCTTAATAGTCCTGGCTGAAGAGTCTCAATCTCTTGTCAAGTTCATCGTACTGATAATCCGAAATCATCGACACGCAACCACGCAAGCCCTGACGCGAGCTACCCGTAGGTGCGAGGGTGATAGCCGAGATACCGTAGTAGATGAGCTTGTTGATGAGCTGCTCGCCTGTCATATTCTTGTAGCCGAAGGTGAAGAAGAAGCCATCCGACACATCCTGGTCACAGTCCTTGTCGTAGACGATGTGGAAGCCATTCTTAACCATAATCTCCTTAACCTTCTGCGCGCGGCGTGCATACTCGCGAGTGTGCTCGACATAGTTCAAGCGACCATCCGACGCTGCACGGAACATAGCAGCGAGGGCGTACTGCGCAGAGTGGGGAACACCCGACGACAACACATAGAGGATGTTGAAGATGAAGTTACGACGGAACTCACCATCGTTGCCATACTTCTCAGCGAGAGCCTCATAGCAGCGCTCCGCAAGTGCGGGGTTCATAGCCACGATGGCGATACGCTGACCTGCGTATGAGAACATCTTCGAGCCAGACAAGAGGTGCAAGCAGTTGTTGGTGTAGCGCGCTACAGAGGGCTGGTATGGCGCCTCGAAGGGCTTCGAGCGGTCCTCGCGGAAGTCCATGTTGAGGTATGCCAAGTCCTCGACAACGATAACATCGTACTTCGTAGCCATGCGACCGATAATCTCCAACTCCTCCTCGTTGAGGCACATCCATGTGGGGTTGTTGGGGTTAGAGTAGATCATACCGCTGATGCGACCCGATGAGAGTACCTCCTCGAGCTTCTCCTCAAGCTTCTTGCCACGGTAGTCAATAACATCGAACGACTCAAAGCGAATGCCCTGAACCTTGCACTGCGCCTTCTGCACAGGGAAGCCGGGGTCGATGAAGAGGATGGTGTCGCGGTCCTTACGCATCTGGCTGAGTGCCATGAAGGTTGCGAAAGCACCTTGCATAGAGCCTACCGTAGGCACGATGCACACGGGAGGGATGTCGAGGTTGATGAAGGCCTTGATGAAGCGCGATGCCTCCTTAGTCAAGGGCTCGATACCTGTGATGAGGGGATACTTCGAGCCTACGCCTGCGAGCAATGCCTCGTGCTCTGCCTCGATACCAATCTGCTCGGCGGGAAGGCCTGGCTCACCAATCTCCATGCGGATATACTCCACACCCATCTTAGCCTCGATGTCCTTAACGACGCTCACGAACTGACGGATAGATGCCGCGCCAAGCTCCTTGGCGTTGCGGAGACCGTTGGCGATACAGATGTTGTCGACGGTCTGCTTATCTAATGGTCTATCCATGCTATTACTTCTTAATTGAGTTTTCATAACCGGCACGTACTGCAGCAAGGTTCTTCTCGATAACCTCCTCACCCTTACGAGCGAAGATACGACGTATACCTGCCTCAATCTTCTCATACTCTATGTCGAGCATGGGGATAGCAGCACCCAAGAGTACCATGTTTGCCGCCTGAAGGGGCGCACCCGCCTCCTTAGCCAACTCC